>NZ_BAAILO010000317.1:89942-195990 GCF_054589115.1 Cupriavidus sp. 8B
CAGACGCTTTGCGCCAGGATGAACACCAGCATCAGGCCCATGCTGCCGAACAGCTTGAAGTTGACCCAGGCGTCGGTGGAGAACTGGTAGGCCACGTAGAGGTTGACCACGCCCATCACGGCGAAGAAAGCGGCCCAGGCGGCGTTGAGCTTGCCCCAGGCGGCTTCCGGCATGGTGACCTGCTTGCCCAGCATGGCGCGGATCAGGTTCTTGCGCCAGATCAGTGCCGACAGCGTCAGCGTGGCGGCGAAGAGCCAGTACAGCACGGTGGGCTTCCACTTGATGAAGGTCTCGTTGTGCAGCAGCAGCGTGGCGCCGCCAAACACGGAGATGATCACCAGGCTGACCCACTGCATCGGCTCGACCTTGCGGTGGCGCAGCCAGACCCAGCCGATCTGCACGACCGTGGCGGCGATCGCCACTCCGGTGGCGGCATAGATGCCCGCGAACTTGAAGGCGACGAAGAACAGGATGACCGGAAACAGGTCGAACAGGAATTTCATGCGGACAGGATAGAGCGACGCAAGGTCGAGGGCTGGGTTGGCGGCGAACCGCCGCGCGGGCGGTTCGGGCTTAGCGCGGCGTGTCGGGCGATGTCGGCGCGGCGTCACCCGCATTGAGGTCGGCGGGGTCGCGCTCGTCGAATTTTAGCGCAGCCGAGTTGATGCAGTAGCGCAAACCGGTGGGCGCGGGCCCATCTTCGAAAACGTGGCCAAGATGGCTGCCGCATTCCTTGCAGCGGACTTCCACCCGGACCATGCCGTGCGTGCGGTCGGTGTGCTCGTCGATCACCTCGCCGTTGATCGGGCGGAAGTAGCTCGGCCAGCCGCAACCGGCGTCGAACTTGGTGCTGGCTTCGAACAGCGGCGTGCCGCAGCCGACACAGCGGTAGGTGCCGCGCTCCCAGTGATCCCAGTAGCGCCCGGTGAAGGGCCGCTCGGTGGCGGCTTCGCGGGCAACGCGGTACTCGATGTCGGAGAGTTGCTCGCGCCACTCGGCTTCGGTCTTGTGCGTGGTCATATTCGGCTTTCCTTTCTCGTTGGCCGGGAGACTCGGCAGGCGCACAGCTTGTTGCGCAGCCCGCTTTTCGTCACCCAAGGCCAGTTGGTCGTATCTGCCCTGTCAAACCTTACATTGCCGCTGCGCCTTCATGACGAGCAGCTCACTTCCAGCCCGGCTGCCCAGTCCGGCGGCAGCGCGGCATAGCTTTCGGCCTCCGGCTGCTCGTCGAACGGGCGCGACAGCACGGCCAGCAGGCGGTCCACTTCGCTGAAGTCGTTCTCGCGCGCACGCTGGATAGCGGTCTCGGCCAGGTGGTTGCGCAGCACGTACTTGGGGTTGACCGCCAGCATGGCCACGGCGCGCGCGGCGTCGACAGAGTTCTCGGCACGCAGGCGGGCGCGGTAGCCTTCGGCCCAGGCGTCCCACGCCGCGCGGTCCAGGAACAGGTCGCGCACCGGGGCATCCTGGCTGCCATCGGCAGAGGAGATGCGGGCGAGGTTGCGCCAAAACAAGGTGTAGTCCACGCGCTGGGCGTGCAGCAGCTGGAACAGGTCGGTCAGCAGCGGCTCGTCGTCGGCATCGGGGCCGCCCGTCGGGCGCAGGCCGAGCTTGTCCCGGTATTGCTGGAAGAAGGCCGCGGCATAGCGCTCGCGGAACGGATCCAGCGCGGCGCGCGCGGCTTGCACCGCGGCGTCGGTGGCCGCTTTGTTGGCTTCGGCTTCGGCATCGGCCTTGCCATCGCCCTCGCGCCACAGCGGCATCAGCGCCTGGGCCAGGCAGTGCAGGTTCCAGAACGCAACCTGCGGCTGCTGGCTGTAGGCGTAGCGGCCTTGCGAATCGGAATGGTTGCAGATGTGGTTGGCGTCGAACGCATCGAGGAAGCCAAAGGGGCCATAGTCGATGGTCAGGCCGAGGATCGACATATTGTCGGTGTTCATCACGCCATGGCAGAAGCCCACGGCCTGCCACTTGGCCATCAGGTCGGCGGTGCGCAGCGAGACTTCACGCAGCAGCGCCTGGTAGGGCTCTTTGTCCTCGCGGCACTCGGGCATGAAGCGGTCGATCACGAAATCCGCCAGCTGGCGCAGTGCGCCGACGTCCTCGCGGGCCGCGAAATGCTCGAAATGGCCGAAGCGGATAAAGGACGGCGCCAGGCGCGTCACCACGGAGGCGGTCTCGATGGTTTCGCGGCGCACCGGGGCGTCGGAGCCGATGATGCACATGGCGCGGGTGGTGGGCACGCCCAGGGCTTGCATCGCCTCGGAGCACAGGTATTCGCGGATCGAGGAGCGCAGCACGGCGCGGCCATCGGCCATGCGCGAGTAGGGCGTCATGCCGGCGCCCTTGAGCTGGATTTCCCAGGGGCCGGAGGCGGTGCGCGCCTCGGCCAGGCGAATCGCCCGGCCGTCGCCCAACTGGCCCGCCCAGACCCCGAACTGATGGCCCGAGTACACGTTGGCGAGGGGGTCGGCCCACTCGGGCACGTGATTTCCTGCAAAAGTTTCGATGAAGCTACGCTGCGTTGCGGCATCCGCATCCCAGCCGAGCAAACCGGCGGCGGAGGCCGACACGCTGACCAGCCTGGGGGAGGGTAGCGGCGTCGGCGCGAGCCGTGTAAAGAAGCGCGGGCCCAACTCTGCAAAGCCCGGCACGCTCGTGAACGGCGGCCGCGGTTCGGCAGTGTCCAGCGGGGCGGAGAGGGCGGCCTCAGGCAAGGCTTGGGGAAGGTTGGTTAGCTCGGGAGAATTCACAGGGGCATCACTTTGGGTAGCTGGGCGGTGCAGCGCCGGCTCGTCGAATTTCCCGCAAGTGCGCTTGCAGGCTAGGGAAAACGACATGTTGAGGTGCAACATGGCAGGCGTTATTGTACTTCCACGCCGTCACTCGCATCTCTGACCGCTATTGTCACCGCAATGTTTCCAGACTGACCTTGAATCCTGCCCCCAGCGCACCGGCATGGGGCAGATGTGCAGCCACCCGGCATGCCGGATATGGCGGCGCACAACGGATTCCCGTTGACGCTTCATCAAAGTATGGGAACAATCGGCCCAAAAATAGAACGGTTGTTCGTTTTTTTGACGGATTCCGAGAAATCACAGGAGACTATTCCATGGCATTGATGGGTCAAATGATGAGCGAACCCCTGCTCATTTCCTCCATCATCAAGCACGCCGCACGCCACTATGGCGGCACGGAAATCGTCTCGCGACGGACCGAAGGCGATCTGCACCGCTATACCTACCGCGACTGCGAGCTGCGCTCGCGCAAGCTGGCCCAGGCCATCGCCGCGCTGGGCGTGCAGTCGGGCGACCGTGTCGGCACGCTGGCCTGGAATGGCTATCGTCACCTGGAGATCTACTACGGCGTATCGGGCTCGGGAGCTGTATGCCATACCGTCAACCCGCGCCTGTTTCCCGAGCAGGTCGCCTACATCATCAACCACGCCGAAGACCAGTACGTGTTCTTCGATGCCACCTTCCTGCCGCTGGTGGAAGGCGTGGCGGCGCATTGCCCGGGCGTGAAGGGCTGGGTGATGATGAGCGACCGCTCGCACGTGCCGGCCAACGCCAAAGTTGCGCTGCTGTGCTACGAGGACCTGATCGACGCGCAGGACGGCAACTACACGTGGCCGCAGTTCGACGAGAACACGGCTTCCAGCCTGTGCTACACCTCCGGCACCACCGGCAACCCCAAGGGCGCGCTGTATTCGCATCGCTCCACCGTGCTGCATTCCTACGCATCGGCGCTGCCGGACGCGCTGGGCTGCTCGGCCCGTGACGTGATCCTGCCCGTGGTGCCGATGTTCCACGTCAATGCCTGGGGCCTGCCGTACTCGGTGCCGCTGGTGGGCGCCAAGCTGGTGCTGCCGGGCGCCAAGCTCGACGGCGCCTCGGTCTACGAACTGTTCGAGCAGGAGAAGGTGACCTTCTCGGCCGGCGTGCCCACCGTATGGCTGGGCCTGCTGCAGTATGTGCAGGCCAACAATCTCAAGTTCTCCACCTTCCATCGCACCGTGATCGGTGGCTCGGCCGCGCCGCCCGCCATGATCCGCGCGCTCAAGGCGCTCGGCGTGGAGACCATCCACGCCTGGGGCATGACGGAGATGTCCCCGCTGGGCACCTCCTGCAAGCTGCTGGCGCGCCACAACGACCTGCCGGAAGACGAGCAGCAGAAGATCCAGGAAAAGCAGGGCCGCGTGATCTACGGCGTGGACATGAAGATCGTCGACGGCGACGACAACGAGCTGCCCTGGGATGGCAAGGCGTTTGGCGACCTGCATGTACGCGGTCCCTGGGTGATCGAGCACTACTACCGCAACGACGCGTCGCCGCTGGTGGATGGCTGGTTCCCCACGGGCGACGTGGCCACCATCGACCCCGACGGCTATATGCAGATCACCGATCGCAGCAAGGACGTGATCAAGTCCGGCGGCGAGTGGATCTCCTCGATCGATATCGAGAACGTCGCGGCCGCCCACCCGGCGGTGCACATGGCGGCCTGCATTTCCTGCTATCACCCCAAGTGGGACGAGCGCCCGCTGCTGGTCGTGATGAAGAAGCCGGGGGCCGAGGTGACGCGCGAGGAACTGCTGAAGTACTTCGAAGGCAAGGTCGCCAAATGGTGGATCCCCGACGACGTCGTCTTTGTCACCGAGATTCCGCTCACCGCTACCGGCAAGATGCAGAAACTCAAGCTGCGCGAGCAGTTCAAGGACTACCGCCTGCCGGCGGCCTGACCCCAAGGCGGCCATAGAGCCGCCAATGCTTGCCGGCCTTCGATGCCGGCGATTGCAGGACAGGTTCGCGGCGCGCGAGGTCGTGGGAGAGAGCGCCGCCGCGAACCGGGATCAACAACAGCCAACAATAAAACCGAAGGAGACAAGCATGATCAGATTGCGTCCGCTCGTGGCCGCCACGGCCATTTTCGCGGCAATGGGTTCCGGGGTCGCGGCTGCCGATACGGTGAAGATTGCCTTTATCGACCCGCTGTCCGGGCTGATGGCGCCGGTGGGGCAGAACCAGCTCAAGAGCTGGCAGTATGTGGCGGACATCGCCAACCAGAAGAACTGGGGCGGTGGCAACAAGTTTGAAGTGGTTGGCTTCGACAACAAGCTCTCGCCACAGGAAAGCCTGACCATCCTCAAGCAGGCGGTGGACCAGGGCATCCGCTATATCGTGCAAGGCAACGGCTCCTCCGTGGGCATGGCGCTGGAAGACGCGGTGGCCAAGCACAATGAGCGCAATCCGGGCAAGGAAATCGTCTACCTGAACTACGCCGCGGTGGACCCGGACATGACCAACAGCAAGTGCAACTATTGGCATTTCCGGCTCGACGCCAACTCCGACATGAAGATGGAAGCCCTGACCACCTTCCTGGCCAAGGATCCCAACGTCAAAAAGGTTTACCTGATCAACCAGAACTACTCGTTCGGCCACCAGGTGGCGCGCGCCGCCAAGGACTACCTCAAGCGCAAGCGTCCGGACATCCAGATCGTCGGCGAAGACCTGCATCCGCTGGCACAGGTCAAGGACTTTGCCCCGTATGCGGCCAAGATCAAGGCCTCCGGCGCAGATACCGTCATCACCGGTAACTGGGGCAGCGACCTCGCGCTGCTGATCAAGGCCGGCAAGGACGCGGGCCTGGGCACCAACTACTACACCTACTACGCCGCCACCACTGGCGTGCCCACCGCCATGGGGCCGTCGGAAGCCGGGCATGTCAAGTACGTCGGCTACTACAACCCCAACAACAAGGGCTTCAAGGGCGGCGACGTCATCGAAGGCTTCAAGAAGAAGTACAACGATGACTTCTACGTGATGGCCGCGTACACCGGCATCGCCATGCTGGGCAAGGCGTTCACGGACATCAAGTCGACGGATCCGGTCAAGGTGGCCAAGGCGCTCGAAGGCATCAAGGCCGAAAGCCTGAATGGCACCGTGGAGATGCGCGGCTCGGATCACCAGGCCCAGCAATCGCTGGTGGTGGCCACCTGGACCAAGGTTGATGGCAAGGAGGTCAAGTTCGACCAGGAAAACACCGGCTTTGGCTGGAAGACCGATGCGCTGATGGACCAGTACGTGGCAGCGCAGCCGACTTCCTGCCAGATGAAGCGCCCGGGCTAAGCCTGCGCGCTTGGCGGGCGGCGCGTCGGGTTCCGGCGCGCCGCCCGATCCTGCATACTTCGGTCGGCCCGGGGCAGCGCTTGCGGCCCCGGGTGGGCGGCGCACACCCGTTTGCACCCGCGTGCAACCGTTTCCAGACCGGCCGGCTGCCGGCAGCCAGGTGGCTGGCCGGCGTCAGAATGAAGGATATGTTGTGGAATTCTTCGTCATTTCCCTGTTGAATGGCATCAGCTACGGGCTGCTGTTGTTCATGCTCTCTTCCGGGCTTACGTTGATTTTCAGCATGATGGGCGTGCTGAACTTCGCGCACGCAAGCTTCTACATGCTGGGCGCGTACTTTGCCTACACCATCGCCAGCAAGATCGGCTTCTGGCCCGCGCTGATCTTCGCGCCGCTGCTGGTGGCCGGCGCCGGGGCGCTGGTCGAGCGCTTCGGATTGCGCACCGTGCACAAGTTCGGGCATGTGGCCGAGTTGCTGTTCACCTTTGGCCTGGCCTACCTGATCGAGGAAGGCGTGAAGCTGGTATGGGGCCTGGCCGCCGTACCCTACCGCATCCCGGCCGAACTGGACGGGCCGCTGTTTACCGTATTCACCTCGTCGTTCCCCAAGTACCGCGCCTTCATGATGCTGGTGTCGCTGGCCATGCTGGTGGCGATCTACCTGGTGCTCACCCGCACCCGCATCGGGCTGGTGATCCAGGCGGCGCTGACGCATCCCGAGATGGTCGAAGCGCTTGGCCACAATGTGCCGCGCGTGTTCATGATGGTCTTTGGCGGTGGCGCCGCGCTGGCGGGGCTGGCCGGCGTGATCGGCGGCAATGCCTTTATTACCGAGCCGTCGATGGCGGCAGCGGTGGGGTCGATCATCTTCGTGGTGGCGGTGGTGGGCGGCATGGGGTCTTTGGTGGGGGCCTTCATTGCCTCGCTGCTGATCGGCGTGCTGCAAACCTTTGCCGTCACGCTCGACGCCTCGCTGGCTGGCTTGCTGGGCTCAATCGGCCTGCAGATTACCGACAGCACGCCGCTGTCTTCGCTATGGAAGCTCACGGTGGCGCAGGTTGCCCCGGTACTGCCGTATTTGTTGCTGGTGGTGATGCTGATTTTCCGCCCGCGTGGTCTGATGGGTACCCGGGAGGGCTGACAGCATGGAGACGACAATGCAACAACGCCGCGAGGCGGTCGTGACGGGCCGCACCATGCGCTACCGCCCGATGAACCTGGCACGCTGGGCGATCTGGGGCCTGACCGCCGCCCTGATGCTGGTGATGCCGCTGTTTTTCACCGGCGGCTTCGCCATCACGCTGATGTCGCAGATGGGCATCATGATTATCTTCGCGCTGTCCTACAACATGCTGCTTGGGCAGACCGGCATGCTGTCGTTCGGCCATGCGGTGTACGCGGGCCTGGGCGCCTTCATCGCCATCCACGTGCTCAATATGGTTGGCGCGGGCAAGGTATGGCTGCCGGTCTCGCTGCTGCCGGTGGTTGGCGGCCTGGCCGGCGCCTTCTTCGGTGTGCTGTTCGGCTACGTCACCACCAAGAAGTCCGGCACCACCTTCGCCATGATCACCATGGGCATCGGGGAAATGGTATTTGCCAGCTCGCTGATGTTCCCGGATTTCTTCGGCGGCGAGGGCGGCATCTCCACCAACCGCATGGTGGGAGACCCCGTGTTCGGCATCACCTACGGCCCCGGCCGCCAGGTGTATTACCTGATCGCGGTGTGGTGCCTGCTGTCCATGGCGGCCATGTACGCCTGGACCCAG
This sequence comes from Cupriavidus sp. 8B, assembly GCF_054589115.1. Lineage (NCBI taxonomy): Bacteria > Pseudomonadati > Pseudomonadota > Betaproteobacteria > Burkholderiales > Burkholderiaceae > Cupriavidus > Cupriavidus sp. 8B. The sequence continues at coordinate 97,834 of NZ_BAAILO010000317.1, forward strand.
ACGCCGCTTGGGCGCATCGCCAACGCGGTGCGCGACAACCCGGAGCGGGTGGAATTCATCGGCTACAACACGCAGCGCGTGCGCTACCTGGTGCTGATCCTGTCGGCGTTCTTCGCCGGCATCTCGGGGGCGCTGTCGGCCATCAATTTCGAGATCGTGTCGGCCGAGAACGTCAGTGCGGTGCGCTCCGGGGGGGTGCTGCTGGCGGCCTTCATCGGCGGTGCGGGCGTGTTCTTCGGCCCGGTGATCGGCGCCGTGGTCTTCATCCTGTTCGCAGTGGCACTGTCGGACCTGACCAAGGCCTGGCTGCTGTACCTTGGCCTGTTCTTTGTGCTGATGGTCATGTTCGTGCCCGGCGGCATCGCCAGCCTGCTGATGATGCAGGTGCCGCTGCTCGCGCGCGGCAAGCTGCGCCGCATGCTGCCCGACTACGGCATCGCTGCGGCCGCCGGGCTGGTGCTGCTGGCGGCGGTGATCCTCACCGTGGAACTGGTCTACAAGGTGCAGGTGGATAGCGCCAACGGCACCGAGATGTCGTTGCTGCGCATCGGCTTCGACGCCGGCACCGTGGCACCGTGGCTGGTGGCGGCAGCGTTGTGGGTGGCTGGCCTGCTGGCTTGCCGCGCTGCCCGCACGCGGGTACGCGCCACGTGGGACAAGGTACAGGCCGAAATGGCGGGAGGCACGGCATGAGCGCCGCACTGGAACTGAACGACGTACGCAAGAAATTCGGCCAGACCGAGATCATCCGGGGCGTCAACCTGACCATCCCCAAGGGTGAGCGGCATGCGCTGATCGGCCCCAACGGCGCCGGCAAGTCGACCACCTTCAACCTGATCTCTGGCCGCTTTGCGCCCAGCTCGGGCACGGTCAAGCTCAATGGCCAGCAGATAGGCGGGCTGCAGCCCTTCGTGATCAACCGCATGGGGCTGTCGCGCAGCTTCCAGATCACCAATATCTTTCACCGCCTGTCGGTGTTCGAGAACCTGCGCTGCGCCGTGCTCTGGTCATTGGGCTACAAGTATTCGTTCTGGCATCGTCTCTCGGAGCTGCGCGACGCGCGCGAGCGGGCTGACGAAGTGCTGGAACTGATCGGCCTGCAGCACCGCCGCAACACCCAGGCCAGCCTGCTGACCTATGCGGAGCAGCGCGCGCTGGAGATCGGCATCACCATTGCCGGCGGCGCCGAGGTGATCCTGCTGGACGAGCCCACGGCCGGCATGAGCCGTTCTGAGTCCGACCATGCGGTGGAGTTGATCCGTCGCGTCACCGTGGGCAAGACCCTGGTGATGGTGGAGCACGATATGAGCGTGGTGTTCGGGCTGGCCGACCGCATCTCGGTGCTGGTCTACGGCGAGGTCATCGCCACCGACACGCCCGAAGCCATCCGCGCCAACCGCAAGGTCAAGGAAGCCTACCTGGGCACGACCCTGGACGAACCTGCTACTGAGGGAGCGCACTGATGGGCAAGCGCATGCTGGACGTGCAGGGCCTGCACGCCTACTACGGCAAGAGCCATATCCTCCACGGCGTCGATGCGCATATCGGCGAAGGCGAGATCGTCGCGCTGCTGGGCCGCAACGGGGTGGGGCGCTCGACCATGGCCAAGGCCATCCTTGGCATGGTCAAGGCTGAGGGCTCGGTGCGCTTTCGCGACGAGGAGATCCTCGGGCGGCGCACCTTCGAGATCGCCCACCTGGGCGTGGGCTACGTGCCGGAGAACCGGGATATCTTCCCTACGCTCACGGTGCGCCAGAACCTGCAACTTGGCGAGAAGCGCAATCCGCGCCAGTCCAAGCCCCGCTGGACGGTGCAGGACATGTACAACATGTTCCCGCGCCTGAAGGAGCGTGAGAACACCGCCGCCGGCGTGCTCTCCGGCGGTGAGCAGCAGATGCTCACGCTGTGCCGCACCCTGATGGGCGACCCCGACCTGGTGCTGATCGACGAGCCTACCGAAGGGCTGGCCCCGATGATCGTCACGCTGGTGGGCGATTACCTGAAGGTCCTGAAGGAGCGTGGCGTGTCGGTGTTGCTGATCGAGCAGAAGCTGGCCATCGCGCTGGATATTTCCCAGCGGGTCTATGTGATGGGGCACGGGCATATCGTGTTCGAAGGCACGCCGGGGGATCTGAAGGCCAATGCGGCTATTCGCAAGGAGTGGCTGGAGGTGTAGGGGCAGGTGGCAAGGGCCGGGGGGGATGCCGTCCACGCCCAGCAGGCGGTATCTCTGGTGTGCGAGGCACCGGCTTTCTCTTCCTCCAGGCTGGTGGGTCCTGGCGCGTTTGAAAAACCGTTTTTACCATCTTGGTCACGTCGGCCTCATGGGCGATCTCCAGCGCGTACTGCGCAATATGACCTGCGCAAGGGTTCCGGCGAATCGCCAACATCAATCCATGCTGCGCGCGTTTGCAGATGCCGACTTAGCCATGGATGGGGTTCATTGACCCGCGCGTTTCGGGCTTCCCCTTTCGCGTCGCGGGGATCGTGCCTGTAGTAGTTGCGCATGCGGATCTGCCCGTTGCGCCCATGGACACAGCTTTTTCGGCCCCCCCCACCACCACTAATATGCCGATAAGTACACTTGCCGGTATGCGCTTTTGAGAAGCCTGGGGCCGCATGAGGTAGAACAGCGTCTCGCCGCTCTGCGCGGCTAGATGCAGACGGCGCAGCGCGTCATTGCGGATGTGCGCTTGCCACAGGAGCGGCGGGAGGCGATGGCAGTTGTGGGCGATGCTTTCGGTGATATTAGATGATTGAGCCAGGATGTAATAACATTGTGTTGCCATTCAGCATTGGACGGTATAACATTGTGCTTACGGTGATGCTATGAGAACGATGATTCGCAGGATGGGTAATTCGCAGGGTGTATTGATCCCCAAGCCGATCCTTGCTCAGCTCGGTTTGGAGGGTGAAGTGGACATGGAAGTTGAGGATGACACGTTGGTCATTCGGCGTGCGCAAAGGAAGGCTCGTGCGGGTTGGGCTGAAGCCAGCAAGGATGTCGCTGCAGCCGGCGATGACGCGCTGGTGATGGGCGAATTCTCCAACGCGGGTGATGCGGAGCTCGTGTGGTAGCGCGCGGTGAAATATGGCTGGTCGCGTTGGACCCGACCTTGGGTAGCGAGATTCAGAAAACGCGTCCCTGCGTGGTCGTGTCACCGCCCGAGTTGCACGACCATCTGCGCACGGTCATCGTCGCGCCGATGACAACGAAGGGGCAGCCTGCGCCGTTCCGCGTTCCGATCACCTTCATGAAGAAGAGTGGGTTGATTTTGCTCGACCAGATTCGCACGGTGGACAAAGTGCGCCTGGTCAAGAAAGCCGGTGTGGTGGCCGATAAAACGTTGTTGAGCACCCTGCGCACCTTGCAGGAAGTTTTTGCGGAATAACGGGAAAAGGGACGCGTCTCCGCCTCGAGCACCGCGCCATACTCACGATGGGAAGCCTACTGCTGGAGCAGTGCTTGGTATGTGTACTGACTAGTTGCGATCGGCAGCGGCCACGGCGCAATCTCCGAGCAGAGTCCCACGGAGTTGACGAGAGCGCCCAAACGCCAAGCCCCGGACGGAAGCAGCACAGGGACGAGCGCGGCGCAAGGCGCGCCGCGCCAGCCAGGCTCAACGTGCCTTCAGGAACTCACCGACCTCGAGCAGGACCAGCTCGTTGTCGTCCGCTTTGTTCGGCTCGCGGCTGCTGGAAAAAGGCAGGTTGTTATCGTTGCCGACCACGATGTGGGTCGGGTCCACCACATCCACGTTCTCGATGGTGAAGAACGGGAACTTGAGCACGCCGTCGTTCAGCGGCTTGCGGGCCAGCTTGTCGGGGTCGGCGATATTGAGTAGGTCGATGTAGCCGATCTTGCGGACCGGGCCGCCCGCGTTGGCGTCGGTCAGCTCGATCTTGTAGATGCGCTTGAACTTCGCGATGTCCGAGAAGCAGTCGTTGCGCTTCTGGCCTTCGGGGCAGGCCTTGTCGGCCGTGCCTTCGCCGTTGTCGCGCTCGATGATGAGGCCGGTGGTGGCGTCGATCATGTTGAAGTCGCCGATGGCGTTGCCGTTGGCTTCCAGCGGGTACTTCCAGGAGCGGCCCGTCCACTTGCCGGCCTGGGTGTCGAACTCCAGCACCCGCAGGGCTTCCTTGCCGTCGATGCGTTCAAAGTCCTTGGCTTCGGCGTTCCACACGGGGCCTTCCAGCAGGGCATAGAGCTTGCTGCCGTCCGGTGACGAGGCCATGCCCTCGAAGCCCTTGGAGCGCTTGACCTGGAAATCCACCGCGCCGCCCGGCACGCCCGGCGTGGTCACGGCGGGATGGTCGGGCGAGCGGACAACCTTGCCGTCGACCAGCGTGTCGTACACGGCAAGCACCTTGCCTTGCAGGTCGGCCTTGATCAGGAAGGGCCCGAACTCGTCGCCGATCCACAGCGCGCCGCCGGCGAACTGGAAGCTCTCCGTATCGAAGTCCGAACCGGTCAGGTAGCGTTGCCTGCTGCCTTCGTGAACGATGCGGAAGGGCACCTTCTTGTCCGGATCGTGCAGGAACACGGTGCCCAGGCGATGGAGCTTGCCGTTCTTGAAGTCCACCTTGTAGTGATTCAGGTAGAGCATGAAGTCCGGCGAATTGGCCTTGCTGCCGGCGCCGTTGTCGGTCAGCACCCAGAAGCTGCCGTCCGCCATGTGCTTGATGCCGGAATGGCCTTGCAGCGGCTGGCCCTTGAAGGGCAGCGATACGTCTGTTGGCCGGTTGTTCGACTGGCCTTCCACCGCGCCGATCTTTTCCACGCGCGCGCCGGTGGTGAACTTGCCGCTTGCCTGCAGATCCTGCGGCGCATCCTTGGGCGCGGCGATATAGCTCTGCGCGGGCAGGATGGCGTGGCCGGCGAGGGTGGCGGGGTAGGCGGCAGGGGCTATGGCCTGGGCCGCGACGGGTAAAGCCCAGGCCGCAGCGGTGACGGCGATAACGGCAATGACGGTCGCGGACGGGAGGATGCGCATGTAGGAGAAGAATGGTGTCGAAAGACCGCTACGATGCATGGGCCACATGACGGTGGCGTGATGATGGCGTGACGGCCGCGTGACAGGTAAGTGTCTCGATCTGACAACGGCCGCACGCGCTAACCTGATCGCCAGCATTGTCGGATCGCGCCAGGTCTAAGTAACTTGTAGATAACTTTTATGGCAGGGCCATCGGTCTCAGGTTGGGACGCTCAAGAAATTTCCTGCAACCGCGATCCTTCTTGTCGCCCGGTTACTCGCTGTATTGACAAATTGTCTATATCTGGATAATATGTCCGTATGAAAAAACGCACGCCAGAACGCACGCCCGAGCAGCAAGCGCTGCTCGAGCAACTCAAGCAGGTGGCCCAAGGATTGAGCGAGACCTTCGCGCCCTTTTGCGAGGTGGTTGTCCACGATCTGCTGGACCCTAAGCACGCCATCCTCGCCATCCATAACAACCTGTCGGGCCGCCAGGTGGGAGACCCCGCAACCGAGTTGGGGCTTGCCCGGATTGCCGACCCCGAGTATCCGCAGGTGATCGCCAACTATGCGAATCAGTTCGCCGACGGGCGGCAGGCCAAGAGCACGTCGATCGGCATCAAGGATTCGACCGGGGGCTATGTGGCCGCCCTGTGCATGAACGTCGACCTGACGTTGTTCCGCAGCTTGCAAAACGTGCTGAGCCAGTTCGGCAGCGTGGACGCGGGCGCGACCATGAAGGAGTCGCTCGACCCGGCCGGCGCGGATGCCATTCGGGCCCGCATCGACCAGTTTGCCGCGCGCCTTGCCACTACACCGCGATCCCTCAAGGCCGAAGACAGGCGCGCGTTGCTGCGCGAACTCAAGGAGGCGGGATTCATGGAGGTGCGCCGCGCCATGGAAATCGTGGCGCTGCATCTCGGCGTGTCGCGGGCTACGGTGTATAGCTATGCCAAGTGAAGCGCGCTTGCTCCTGCTCGACAAGAACCAGGTCGAGTCACTGCTGCAGCCGGCAGATGCACTGGAGGCGGTGAACGAAGCCTTTGCCCTGCATAGCCAGGGCGAGGGCCGTGTCTTTCCGCTGGTTCGGGAGCCGCTGGCGACCGGTGGCGTGTTCGGCATCAAGTCCGGCGATGTCCAGTCGCAGGGCCTGCTGGGTTTCAAGGCGGCCGGATTCTGGCCGGCCAACCGCCAGGTAGGCGGCGAGCCGCATCAGGCTACGATCATGCTGATCGATCCGGCAACCGGCCGGCCAGTGTGCATGATCGATGGCAACGCCGTCACCACGATGCGCACCGGCGCCGCTGGCGGCCTGGGGCTTCAGTTACTGGCACGCCAGGACAGCGAGCGCCTGTGCTTGTTCGGCACTGGCGTGCAAGCGCGGATCCAGTTGACGTTCGCCCTTGCGCTGCTGCCCTCGCTCAAGCAGGTTCAATACGTTACGGTGACGGGCCAGCCCGACGCCGCGTTCGAGCGCGCCTTTGCCAAGCGCTGCGAGATTTCCCATGCCGCCGATCGCAATGCGGCGGTGGAGGGCAGCGACGTGGTGATCACCGCAACGCCTGGCGGCGGTGCGCTGTTCGACCTGCAAGCCGTGCAGGCCGGAACGCACCTGAACTGCGTGGGCGCGGACACACGCGGCAAGCGCGAGTTGCCCGACGGCCTGCTGGCGCGCGCGCGGCTGTTTGTCGACGACCGGGCCCAGGCCCGCCAGATCGGCGAAACGCAGTGGGCGCCGGATACGCCTTGCACGGAAATCGGCGACGTGCTGGCCGGCAAGGCGCAAGTTGACCGCCACGATGCCGACATTACCGTCTTCGATATGACGGGCCTGGCGCTGCAGGACCTGACGGTGGCTCGCCTGCTCCATCGGCGAGCCGCCGCCGCGCAAGCAGGCACCAGCATTCACTGGCCCTGGTAGCCTTCTTACTCAAACGAGACTTACGATCATGCTGAATCTACCCACTTTTGATGATGTGTCAGCAGCCGCCCGGCGGCTTGAGGGCCATGCTCACCGCACCCCCGTCATGCGCTCGCGCACTGCGGACAAGGAAGTGGGCGCGGAACTCTTCTTCAAGTGCGAGAACCTGCAGCGCATGGGTGCCTTCAAGTTTCGTGGCGCCTTTAATGCGCTCTCGAAGTTCGACGAGCGCCAGAGGCGGGCAGGGGTGGTGGCGTATTCTTCGGGCAATCATGCGCAAGGCATTGCGTTGTCGGCCTCATTGCTCGGCATCCCTGCGACGATCGTGATGCCCCATGATGCGCCGGCCGCCAAGGTAGCCGCGACCCGCGGCTACGGCGCCAAAGTGGTCATCTATGACCGCTATACGGAAGATCGCGAGGCAATCGGCCGCAAGCTGGCCGAGGAGCACGGCCTGACCCTGATCCCGCCGTATGACCATCCGGATGTCATTGCCGGGCAGGGCACCGCGGCCAAGGAACTGTTCGAGGAAACCGGCGAGCTGGATGCCCTGTTCGTCTGCCTTGGCGGCGGCGGGCTGCTCTCCGGTTCCGCACTGTCCGCGCGCGCACTGGCTCCACAATGCAAGATCTACGGCGTGGAGCCAGCCGCCGGCAACGACGGCCAGCAGTCGTTCCGCTCCGGCTCGATCGTGCATATCGAGACACCCAAGACCATCGCCGACGGCGCGCAGACGCAGCACCTTGGCAACTACACCTTCGAGATCATTCGCCGCGATGTCGATGACATCGTGACCGCGACCGACGAGGAACTGGTCGACTGCATGCGCTTTTTCGCATCGCGCATGAAGCTGGTGGTGGAGCCCACCGGCTGCCTCGGCTTTGCGGCCGCGCGCGCGATGAAGGCCGAACTGAAGGGCAAGCGCGTGGGGGTCATCATCAGCGGCGGGAACATCGATATTGACCGGTTCGCGGCCTTGCTTGCTGGCTGATTGGCATGATCCGCGTGCGGGCGGCCGGTGCGCATGGCACCGGCTGGCCATGCAGCGTGGCGCAGGTGACGTTGACCCCGGCGGCATCAGCGCCAGGAACAGATTCGCCCATTTCTACCGATAGTCATCCGTGTGAGCCTGTCCATCAGGCTGCGCACACGATGGCGTTTGCGTTCACCGGAAGTCCCCCGGCATCGCAATTGCATTCCTGGCCTCGCTCTGGCCATCTCCTCCAATGTTTCCGCTTTGCGGCCGTCGCCCGAAGGCATGCGCTTGCGATCATCCAGCGCGGCTTGCTCGCGCGCATTGTGGGCGAGCGGGCCTCTCGTGCGCGTGCCGCCGGCGCTGTGCCCTCGTCTTCCCGAAATACCTCGGGTTTTCATCGTGTTGACGGTTTGTCTAATTCTGGATAATCTGTCTTATCGACATGAACGGGATGCACTGTGCGCCGAGGCCGAGGCCTTGGCGCATGGCGTCTGCCCGCCAAGGTTGGAGCGCTGCCCGCCGTCGGCGAGGCGGGAAAGGCAGCCCTTGGCCCAGACCAGCCGCGGGCGCCGATATCGGAAACTGGCCAGGAGGCGAAAGCTTTGAAAACCACAAACAAACTTACCCGCTGGATCATGCTCAGCATGGTCCTGGGCGTCATCGTCGGCTATGCCTGTCACCGCATGGCGGCTGACGCGGCAGCCGCCAAGGTGATCGCCGGGAATTTCTCGATCATCACCGAGATCTTCCTGCGCATGATCAAGATGATCATCGCCCCGCTCGTATTTGCGACGCTGGTCTCGGGCATCGCGAGCATGGACGACGCCAAGGCAATCGGCCGCATCGGCGCCAAGGCCTTGACCTGGTTCATCGTCGCGTCGCTCGTGTCGCTGAGCATCGGATTGCTGTTCGTGAACCTGGCGCAACCCGGTGTCAGCCTGAACATGGTCCTGCCGGACGCTGGCGCAAGCACGAATCTCAAGACCAGCGCGCTCAACCTGAAAGAGTTCGTCACGCATATCTTCCCGAAGAGCATCTTCGAGGCCATGGCGACCAACGAGATCATGCAGATCCTGATCTTCTCGCTCTTCTTCGGCGTTGCACTGGGCAAGGCTACCGGTGATTCCGGCCAGTTCCTGAAACGTTCCGTTGACGAACTGATGAACGTGATGTTGCGCATCACCAATACGGTGATGCTGTTCGCGCCGGTCGGCATCTTTGCAGCGCTTGCCGCGGCCATCACCGTGCAGGGGCTCGACGTACTGGTGACCTATGGCAAGTTCATCGGCGCGTTCTATCTCGCGTTGCTGGCGCTGTGGGCTGTGCTCTTTATCGCAGGCTATGCGGTTCTCAAGGGGCGCATGTTCGAGCTGGCAAAGGGCATCCGCGAACCCATGATGATCGCTTTCTCCACCGCCAGCAGCGAGGCGGCTTACCCGAAGATGATCGAGCGGCTCCAGCGCTTTGGGGTGAAGAAGCGCCTCGTCGGATTTGTCCTGCCGCTTGGCTACTCGTTCAACCTCGATGGCTCGATGGTGTATCAGGCGTTTGCGGCGGTCTTCATCGCGCAGGCCTTCAATGTCGACATGTCGCTCGGGCACCAGATCACCATGCTTCTGATCCTGATGGTCAGCAGCAAGGGCATGGCCGCGGTCCCGCGCGGCTCGCTGGTGGTGGTAGCCGCCATCTTGCCGATGTTCGGCTTGCCGGAGGCAGGCCTGCTGCTGGTGATGGGAATCGATCAGTTCCTTGACATGGGGCGCACGGCGACCAATGTCCTGGGCAACAGTATCGCCACTGCCGTGGTTGCAAAATGGGAGGGGGAACTTGGGACGGAGGAAGAGCCCGATTCACTCTCCGATGAGTTTGTCGCCGGTCACGGCGCCCTGGTCAAGCAAACGATGCAGTCTCCAGAAAGCATGGCCTGATTTCGCGAAAGAGCTATGCGCTGACGTTGCTGCTGACGCGACGCACTGTGGGTGGTTGACCGAGTGGTGCCCGAAGGCGGCAAATGACATCCCGCGCTGGCCACCTCTCCACAAGGAGAGTCGCCATGCCTAAAGCTCTAGTCCTAGCTGCCAACGTGTCGATACGCACCCAGCAAGCGTCGCTGGAGGCGGCTGGGTGCGCAAGCCATGTAACTACCACGACGCAGCGTAGTTAGTGGTCGAGAGTTATCTGCTGCAAAGCCGGGCCAAAGTCCTGGAAACCAGGCTGTAACTGGCGCGTGCATTGGGCGGCAGTTGGAGCGACAAAAAGCAGGAATTTTTGAATCCTTTGCGGCGCTGGCCGCCTCCTACCCCGTAGGAACGCTGTCCTTCAACCGCAAGAGAGGTTATAAGTTTTTCAGAAGAATCTTCCGAAATGGGAGCGCGCACTGCGCTTGTGCATCGGCTTGGTTATCGTAATCGCCGCCTCCTTCGTCGTGCCGATGGACCCTACCATCAAATGGGTGGCGGTGGCCGCTGGCGTTGTGTTCGCCTGCACCGGCTTCATCGGCTTCTGCCCGATGTGTGCCATGTTCGGCCGCAAGCTGAAACGCTCCGACTGATCATGGGACGACTCGATGCTCAGTTGGTGGAAGCTGCCTTTCAGGGTGACGCCCGCGCGCTCGACCAGTTGCTCATCGCCATGCAGCCGGACCTCAGGCGCTTCGCCCGCCGCACTTGCGCCACCAGTGAAGACGCTGAGGACGCGGTTCAGGTCGCACTGTGGAAACTGCACAGCAAGATCCACACGCTGCACAAGCTGTCGGCACTAGCAGCTTGGATGTTTCGCATCGTCGATGCGTGAGTGTTTTCGGCTGTTTTCGGTCTTTAAAAAGACGGTGCCACTATCGGAAGCGCTTGAGGAGACGTTGTACCAAGTGCCGGTGCCGCATCAACTGCGTCATGATCCGGTGGTGGCGATTGCTGCGTTGCCGCCGCATTACAGGGAAATCCTGATCTTGCGCGATATCGAAGAACTGTCCGCGCCGGAGACCGCGACGCACCTCAATATCTCGGCCCCCCGCACCACGCAGGTGCCAGGAGACTAAATTCCGGCGCAGGCACTGGCAGTATGTGATGCTAGGTGTGCGCGGCCAGGCCGCTCGCTCAGCGCCCCGGCGCACCCACGCCAACCGCCTCCGCCTCGCCCGCACGCTTGCAGTTGAACGGCATGTCTTCATAGTCGATCAGCCGCGTCTTCCTGACCAGCCGATACCCCAGCCATAGCACCAGGAACAGCGGCACGCCGATATAGGTGCCGACAATCTCCAGCCAGCGCCCGCGCACATCGCTGAATGCCTGATAGTTCTGGCCGAGCACGATCACCACGCACAGCACGATGGCAAAGATGGGGCCGACGGGATAGAGCGGCGAGCGGTAGGCCAGGTCGGACGGCTTGTAGCCCTGGTACACCAGTCCCCGGCGGAAGCGGTAATGGCTGATGGCGATGCCGAGCCACGCGATGAAGCCGGTCATGCCGGACGTATTCAGCAGCCACAAGTAGACTGCCTTGTCGCCAAACAACGAACTGAGGAAGCACAGGGCGCCGACGGCGGTGGTGGCGAACAGGGCGTTGTATGGCACGCCGTTGGCGGAGAGCCGCGCCAATGCCCTTGGCGCGCGGCCGCTGACCGCCAGGCCGTACAGGATCCGCGTGGAGGCGTACATGCTGGAGGTGCCGGCGGAGAGCAGGGCGGTCAGCACCACCGCGTTCATCAGCCCGGCGGCGAAGGCCAGGCCGGCATGGCGGAACACCAGCGCGAAGGGGCTCACGCCGATGTCGGTGACGTCGTTGCGCAGCAGGCTGGGGTCGGTGTAGGGGATCAGCACGCCGATGATCAGGATCGCCAGCACGTAGAACAGCAGGATGCGCCAGAAAGTCTGGCGGATGGCGCGCGGGATGGTGCGCGCCGGGTCGGCGGCCTCGCCGGCTGCCACGCCAACGGTCTCCGTGCCCTGGAAGGAGAATCCGGCAATCATGGCCACGCCGAACATGGCGGGGATGCCGCCCACGAAGGGGGCGTCGCCAAGCGTGAAGTTGTGCCAGCCCGATTGCGGCCCGCCCTTGAGGATGCCGAAGATCATCATCAGCCCGGCCGCCAGGAAGATCAGGATCGTGGCTACCTTGATCAGCGCGAACCAGTACTCGGCCTCGCCAAAGCCGCGTACCGAGAAGGCGTTGAGCCCGAACATCAAGAGCAGGAAGGCCGCGCTCCACATCACGCCGGAGATGTGCGGGAACCAGTACTGCATCACCAGCTGCGCCGCCGTGAGTTCCACGGCAATCGTCACGGCCAGGCTGAACCAGTAGCTCCAGCCGAGCGCGAAGCCAAAGCCTTCCTCCACATAGAGCGCGCTGTAGGTGACGAAGGAGCCGGCCACCGGCATATGCACGGCGAGCTCGCCCAGGCTGGTCATCAGGCAATACACCATCAGGCCGATCAGGCAATACATCAGCAGCGCGCCGCCGGGCCCCGCCTGGGAGATCGATGCGCCGGAGGCCACGAACAGCCCGGTGCCGACCGCGCCGCCGATGGCGATCATGGTCAGGTGGCGGGCCTTGAGCTTGCGCTGGAGATCGTCGTGCTCGACGACGGGATGCTGGTGAAGGTGAGGATGGGAAGACATCAGGGTCACTGGAACTTCGGCGGGCAACGCCTCGTGGGGCGCCCGAGCGGGCAAAGCGCGCGAGTCTACCGGGTTATCCGGGTAAATCCGAGGGTTACGGCGGTTTATGTCAGGAAAGTCGCCTACTGTGACTAGAGGCAATCCTCAGGGGGGCGGGGAATGTGCCGGATGAGCCATTGCGCTCCGGGCTTACCCTAGCTTTTTAGTGGGCTTTGGCAGCCTGAATGCACGGGGGCGAGATCCGCCATGAACAACGCGCATGGTACCGCCCGGCCAGCCCCAAAATGAAATTGAACGACCGTGCTATTTTGTGTATGCTTGATCCGCTCGCGATAGGGTGGGCGCCGGCCGAGGGGTGCAAGCCTCGGGCTTCTCCGGCGGCCGGGCGGTGGTTTGGGGCCGCGCAGAAAAACATAATTCGAGAATTCGAATCCCGAGACAACTTCTAGTTACCAAAGGAACCAGCATGACAGCGCAGTATCAGGTTCAGGACGGCGTCGCCGTCATCACGCTCGACAATCCCCCCGTCAACGGCCTGGGTCTCAGCACCCGGCTTGGCATCGTCGAAGGCATGACCCGTGCGCTGGACGATGCGGCCGTCAAGGCCATCGTCATTACCGGCGCCGGCAAAGCCTTCTCGGGCGGCGCGGACATCCGTGAATTCAATACGCCCAAGGCCACCCAGGAGCCGACGCTGCACTCGGTGATCAAGGTCGTGGAAGGGTCGAGCAAGCCCGTCGTGGCGGCGATCCATTCCGTCGCCATGGGCGGCGGCCTGGAGCTGGCGCTGGGTTGTAACTACCGCGTGGCGTCGAAGGGCGCGCAGATCGCCCTGCCGGAAGTGAAGCTGGGCCTGCTGCCCGGCGCCGGTGGCACGCAGCGCCTGCCGCGCGTGATCGGCCTGGAAGCCGCCCTGAACATGATCGTGTCGGGCAATGCCATCCCCAGCGAAAAATTCGCCGGCACCAAGCTGTTCGACGAAATCGTCGACGGCGACGTGCTGCCCGCGGCCGTGGCCTTCGCCAAGACGGTGGCGGCCAACCCCGGCCCGTACCCCAAGGTGCGCGACCTGAAGGTCAAGCACGAGAACGCGGAAGGCTTCATCGCCTTTGCCCGCAATACCGTGGCCGCGGTCGCCAAGAATTTCCCGGCGCCGCTGAAGTGCGTGGACGCCGTGGCTGCCTCGCTCACGCCGTTCGACGCTGGCCTGAAGGCTGAGCGCGAAGGCTTCATGGCCCTGGTGACCACGCCTGAATCGCGCGCGCTGCGCCACGCCTTCTTTGGCGAACGTGCCGCCAGCAAGATCCCGGACGTACCGGAAGGCACCCCCACCCGCAAGCTGGAGAAGATTGCCGTGATCGGCGCCGGCACCATGGGCGGCGGCATCACCATGAACTTCCTGAACGCCGGCATCCCGGTGATCATGCTGGAAACCAAGCAGGAAGCGCTGGACCGCGGCGTGGCCACGATCCGCAAGAACTACGAGAACAGCGCCAAGAAGGGCAAGCTCACGCAAGAGAAGGTAGAGCAGCGCATGGGCCTGCTGACCACCACGCTGTCCTATGACGACATCAAGGATGCGGACATGGTGATCGAAGCCGTGTTCGAGGAAATGGGCGTCAAGGAAATCGTCTTCAAGAAGCTGGACGAAGTGATGAAGCAGGGCGCGATCCTGGCGTCGAACACCTCCACGCTGGACGTCAACAAGATCGCCTCCTTCACCAAGCGCCCGCAAGACGTGGTCGGCATGCACTTCTTCAGCCCGGCCAACGTGATGAAGCTGCTGGAAGTGGTGCGTGGCGAGAAGACCGGCAAGGACGTGCTGGCCACCGTCATGCAGGTCGCCAAGAAGATCAAGAAGACTGCCGTGGTATCTGGCGTGTGCGACGGCTTTATCGGCAACCGCATGATCGAGCAGTACAGCCGCCAGGCTGGCTACCTGCTGGACGAAGGCGCGCTGCCGGAGCAAGTGGACAAGGCCATCGAGAAGTTCGGCTTTGCCATGGGCCCGTTCCGCATGGGCGACCTGGCCGGCAACGACATCGGCTGGGCCATCCGCAAGCGCCGCGCCATCGACAAGCCTGAAATCCAGTACTCGAAGACCGCCGACCTGCTGTGCGAACTGGGCCGCTACGGCCAGAAGACCGGCGCGGGCTGGTACGACTACAAGGCGGGCGACCGCAAGCCGTACCCGAACCAGCAGGTCAACGACATGATCGTGCAGCACTCCAAGGACGTGGGCATCACCCGCCGCAAGATTTCCGATGAGGAGATCGTCGAGCGCCTGGTGTTCGCGCTGGTCAACGAAGGCGCCAAGATCCTGGAAGAAGGCATTGCCTCCAAGGCCTCGGATATCGATATGGTCTACCTGACCGGCTACGGTTTCCCGCTGTTCCGTGGTGGCCCGATGCTGTACGCGGACCAGGTTGGCCTGTTCAACGTGGCGCAGTCGATGGCGCGCTATGCCAAGGGCTACCACGGCGAAGCCTGGAAAGCAGCCCCGCTGCTGGTCAAGCTGGCTGCCGAGGGCAAGGGCTTCAACGGCTAAGTACGGCCAAGGCGATGTTCGCGCGGCGCAGTCAGGCCGCGCGGGGTTCTCAACATTGATCGCAAACCGGTCACCTAGCGAGGAGTAGCGGCATGGCCAAGCAATACGGCCCCGAAGATTGCCTGCTGGTCATCGACGTGCAGAACGACTTCATGCCCGGCGGCGCGCTTGCCGTGGCGCAGGGCGATGAAGTCGTGCCCGTGATCAACCGCCTCGCGGCGGCGTTTGCGCATGTGGTGCTGACCCAGGACTGGCATCCGGCCAGCCACGTTTCGTTTGCCGCCAACCATGCCGGCACGCAGCCGTTCCAGACCGTGGTGTTGCCCTATGGCCAGCAAGTCTTGTGGCCCACGCATTGCGTGCAGGGCAGCCACGGCGCGGCGCTGCATGCCGGGCTGGAGGTGCCGCATGCGCAGATGGTGATCCGCAAGGGCCATCACCGCGAGGTGGACAGCTACTCGGCCTTCATGGAGGCCGATCGCACCACCCGCACCGGGCTTGCAGGCTATTTGCAGGAGCGCGGGGTGCGCCGGGTGTTTTGCGTGGGACTGGCAACGGACTACTGCGTTGCCTGGAGCGCGCTCGATGCCCGGACGGCCGGATTTGACGCCATTGTGGTCGACGACGCCTGTCGCGCCATCGATCTCGACGGCTCGCTGGCAAACGCGTGGCGAAACCTGGAAGCCGCGGGCGTACAGCGCCTGCAGTCTGCCGGCCTGTTGTACTGAACCTGACGCATCGCCTGACTAAGCCTGACCAAGCCTGGCTAACACGACTGAACCCGGCCAAAGACCTATTGCAAGACACTGCGGGACGTGAACGCACGCCGCAGGTCACCAGATACCAGAGATACTGAGGAGCAAGACATGAAAGAGGCAGTCATCGTATCCACCGCACGTACCGGCCTGGCCAAAAGCTGGAAGGGTGGTTTCAACATGACCCACGGCGCGACCCTGGGCGGCCATGCGGTCCAGCACGCCATCGCCCGCGCCAAGATCGAAGCTGGCGAAGTGGAAGACGTGCTGATGGGCTGTGCCAACCCGGAAGGCGCCACCGGCGCCAACATCGCACGCCAGATCGCCCTGCGCGCCGGCTGCCCGGTGACCGTTCCCGGCGCTACCGTGAACCGTTTCTGCTCGTCCGGCCTGCAAACCATCGCCATGGCCGCGCAACGCGTGATCGCCGATGAAGGCGACATCTTCGTGGCCGGCGGCGTGGAAAGCATTTCCTGCGTGCAGCAGGAAATGAACCGCCACATGATCCAGGAAAGCTGGCTGACCAAGAACAAGCCGGAAATTTACTGGAACATGCTGCAAACCGCCGAGAACGTGGCCAAGCGCTACAACGTCTCGCGCGAGCGCCAGGACGAATACGGCGTGCGCAGCCAGCAGCGCGCGTTCGCCGCGCTCGAAGCCGGCAAGTTCAACGATGAAATCGTGCCGATCACGGTGCTCGCCGGCGTGGCCGACAAGGCTACGGGCCAGCTGATGACCAAGGAAGTCACGGTCTCGGCCGACGAAGGCATCCGTGGCGACACCACGCTGGAAGCTGTGTCGAAAATCCGCACCGCCATGCCCGGCGGCGTGGTCTCGGCAGGTAACGCGTCGCAATTCTCCGACGGCGCTTCGGCGGTCGTGGTCATGGATTCGAAGGTGGCCGAGGCCAAGGGCCTGCAGCCGCTGGGCGCGTTCCGCGGCTTCGCCGTGGCCGGTTGCGAGCCTGACGAAATGGGCATCGGCCCGGTGTTCGCGGTGCCCAAGCTGCTGAAGAAGGCCGGCCTGACGGTTGCCGACATCGGCCTGTGGGAGCTGAACGAAGCCTTCGCCGTGCAGGTGCTGTACTGCGCCGACACGCTGGGCATCCCCATGGACCGCCTGAATGTCAATGGCGGCGCCATCGCGGTGGGCCACCCTTACGGCGTGTCGGGTGCTCGCCTGGTCGGCCACGCGCTGATCGAAGGCAAGCGCCGTGGCGTGAAGTACGTGGTGGTGACCATGTGCATCGGCGGCGGCCAGGGTGCTGCCGGCCTGTTCGAAGTCCTCTGAGCGGCGGCAACGCACCGTGAGCGATCAAGCCGACCCGATGCTGTCCCATGGCCGGGAGGTGCTGGCCAGCCAGCCCTTCTCGGTGCTGGTCGGCGCCGAGCTGGCCGCGCTCTCGCCCGGCCGCGCCGAGCTGCGCCTGCCTATCCGGCAGGACCTGCAGCAACAGTACGGCTTCCTGCATGGCGGCGTGGTCAGCTACCTGGCTGACAACGCACTGACCTATGCGGGCGGCGCGGCCATGGCGGCGCCGGTGGTGACCTCCGAGTACAAGATCAACTACCTGCGCCCGGCGATTGGCGACATGCTGATTGCCCGCGCTGAATGCCTCAACCGCGGCCGCCAGCAAGCGGTGGTGCGGTGCGATGTGTTCATGGTCAAGGATGGCGAGGAAAAGCTCTGCGCGGTGGCGCAGGGCACCATCGCCCGCCTGGGCGAAGGTAGCTAAGCACGGCAGGAAAGAGACGGGCGCGCGAGCGCCTTTTTCTTTCCCCGCGCCATTTGGAGAATTTACAGAATGTGCGGTGCGCCTTGCGAGCGTGCCGTTGTGGAGACAGCGACGATCCCCGCCGCGAGGCTGCCAATAGCGCCATCGCCGCCGCCGGATCGCGCATCTTTGATTTTCCCTTTCAGTCTGGGAGCCGTTTCCTGCCATGTCGCTGATCCTTTCCCGCCGTGACCTGAACTTCGTGCTGTACGAATGGCTCAAGGTCGAAGGGCTGACCCGTATTCCGCGCTACGCCGACCATTCCCGCGAGACCTTCGACGCCGCGCTCGATACCTGCGAGAAGATCGCCGCCGACCTGTTCGCGCCGCACAACAAGAAGAGCGACCAGCACGAGCCGCATTTCGACGGCGAGACCGTCACCATCATCCCCGAGGTCAAGACCGCGCTGAAGGCCTTCTGCGAGGCCGGCCTGATGGCGGCCGGGCAGGACTACGACATCGGCGGCATGCAGTTGCCGGTGGTGGTGGAGAAGGCCGGCTTTGCCTACTTCAAGGGCGCCAACGTCGGCACCAGTTCCTATCCTTTCCTGACCATCGGCAACGCCAACCTGCTGCTCACGCACGGCACGCCGGCGCAGGTGGAGACCTTCGTCAAGCCTGAGATGGAAGGGCGCTTCTTCGGCACCATGTGCCTGTCCGAGCCGCAGGCCGGCTCGTCGCTGTCGGACATCACCACGCGCGCCGACTACGAGGGCGAATCGCCGCTGGGCCAGCAGTACCGCCTGCGCGGCAACAAGATGTGGATCTCGGCCGGCGAGCATGAGCTGTCCGACAATATCGTGCACCTGGTGCTGGCCAAGATCCCAGGCCCGGACGGCAAGCTGATCCCGGGCGTGAAGGGCATCTCGCTGTTTATCGTGCCCAAGTACCTGGTCAATGCCGATGGCAGCCTGGGCGAGCACAACGACGTGGTACTGGCCGGCCTGAACCACAAGATGGGCTATCGCGGCACCACCAACTGCCTGCTGAACTTCGGCGAAGGCATGAAGTACAAGCCGGGCGGCAAGGCCGGTGCCATCGGCTACCTGGTGGGCGAGCCGCACAAGGGCCTGGCCTGCATGTTCCATATGATGAACGAGGCCCGCATCGGCGTGGGCCTGGGCGCGGTGATGCTGGGCTATACCGGCTACCTGCACTCGGTGGACTATGCGCGCAACCGCCCGCAGGGCCGCCCGATCGGCCCCGGCGGCAAGGATCCGGCCAGCCCGCAAGTGCGGCTGGTGGAGCACGCGGACATCCGCCGCATGCTGCTGGCGCAGAAGAGCTATGTGGAAGGCGGGCTGGCGCTCAACCTGTACTGCGCGCAACTGGTGGACCAGGAACGTGCCGCCGAGGGTGCGGAGCACGAGCGCCTGGCGCTGCTGCTGGATATCCTCACGCCCATCGCCAAGAGCTGGCCGTCGCAGTGGTGCCTGGAAGCCAACAGCCTGGCCATCCAGGTGCATGGCGGCTACGGCTACACCCGCGAGTACAACGTCGAGCAGTTCTACCGCGACAACCGCCTCAACCCAATCCACGAAGGCACCCACGGCATCCAGGGCCTGGACCTGCTGGGCCGCAAGGTGGTGATGAAGGACGGCGCGGCATTCAAGGTTCTTGGCGAGGAGATCCAGGCCACGATCGGCCGGGCCTTGGCCAGCGGCGATGCCGCGCTGGGCAGCCACGCAAAGGCGCTGGGTGCCGCCGTCAAGCGCGTGGCGGAAGTCACGCAGGCGCTGTGGGCAGCGGGCGACGCCAAGGTGACGCTGGCCAACGCCTCGGTGTACCTGGAAGCGTTCGGCCATGTGGTGCTGTCGTGGGCGTGGCTGGAGCAGGAACTGGTCGCGCAGGCCGCGCTGGCGGGCGCCAAGAGCCAGGAAGACCAGGACTTCTATCGCGGCAAGCTGGCGGCGGCGGAATATTTCTTCCGCTGGGAACTGCCCAAGGTGGGTCCGCAGCTTGACCTGCTGGCCTCGCTCGACCGCACTACGCTGGACATGCAGGACGCCTGGTTCTGACCGGCGGCTCGCACAAGTTGATCAGGCGCGCGCACCTGTCTGCGCGCGCCACACCAAATCGGGAGACACCATGAACACCATCCAGCAATTGTTCGACCTGAAGGGCAAGACCGCACTGATCACCGGCGGTTCGCGCGGGCTCGGCCTGCAGATCGCCGAAGCGCTTGGCGAGCAGGGCGCGCGCATCGTGCTGTCGGCGCGCAAGGCCGACGAGCTGCAAGCGGCGCAAGCCCACCTGAGGGGGCTTGGCATCGACGCCGAATGGATCGCCGCCGACGGCGCCCGCGACGCGGATATCGTGCGCCTGGCCGACGAGGCCCTGGCCAAGCTCGGCCACATCGACATCCTCGTCAACAACGCCGGGGCCACCTGGGGCGCGCCCGCCGAGGACCATCCGGTGGAAGCCTGGGACAAGGTGATGAACCTGAATATCCGCGGCGTGTTCCTGCTCTCTCAGCGCATCGGCAAGCTGTCCATGATCCCGCGCCGCTACGGCCGCATCATCAACGTGGCCTCCATCGCCGGCCTGGCGGGCAACCCGCCGGGATCGATGGAAACCATTGCCTACAACACCTCCAAGGGCGCGGTGGTGAACTTCACCCGCACGCTGGCGGCCGAGTGGGGCGAGCACAACATCACGGTGAATGCGCTGGCGCCGGGCTTCTTCCCCTCCAAGATGACGCAGGGATCGCTGGACCGCCTGGGCGTGGAAGCCATGTGCGCCTCGGTGCCGCTGCACCGGCTGGGCGACGACGAGGACCTGAAGGGCGCGGCGCTGCTGTTCGCCAGCGCTGCCGGCAAGCACATCACCGGCCAGGTACTGGCGGTGGATGGCGGCGTGAGCGCGGTATAAAGTCCATGCTCTAATGCGGTTGGCCCCTGCAGGGCGGGCCTTTACTCCTTGTCAGCCGGCCAGCCGTACCGTCTTCGCCTCATTTGCAACCATGACTAAAACCAACGGATTTCCCCTCAAGATTCCCTTCCTTGCCGACCTCGGCGTGCAATGCACGCGCATGGACAAGGAGGGCAGCGAGATCGAACTGGCGCTGGAAACACGCCACCAGAACAGCTGGGACATGGCCCACGGCGGCGTGCTGATGACGCTGCTCGACGTGGCCATGGCCATTGCCGGGCGCGCCACCGATCCCGACGGCCGTGGCGTGGTGACCATCGAGATGAAGACAACCTTCATGGCCCCTGGCCGCGGCAAGCTCATCGCCCGCGGGCAGTGCGTGCACCGCACCAGCACGATGGCCTTTTGCGAGGCCGAGATTGTCGATGCCGATGGCAAGACCGTGTCGCGCGGGTCGGGCACGTTCAAGTTCGTCAAGCGCGTGCCGCCGCAGCGGGCGGCGAGCGGCGCTTCGGATACCGGCGCGGACGGCTGAGCCGGGGCGCTGGACAGGGAGGGGATACTAGCCACCAAGACCGGCAGGGCCGCCAGAGCCCGCGGCGCGCAGCACCTATGAATCAAGAAATGGAGACAAGATGCTGTTTGAACGGATTGCCGCCACGCGGCGATTGAAACTGACCGTGCTTGCCGCCTTCGGCGCAGGAGCCCTTGCCATGTACCAGCCGGGCCAAGCCCAGAATGCACCTGTTCCTTCGGCCAGCGCGCCGGTAGCAGCGCCAGCCGCGCCGGTGTTCCCGGATGCAGCCGCCACCGATCCCGTGTCGGCGGGCTGGATGCAGGGCTTCCCCCCCGTAGCCGCCAAGATCATCAGCTTCACCCCTGCCAGCAACGGCTTTCCGCGCACCCGCTGGAGCTTTTCGCATATCCGCGAACTGGTTCCGACCGCGTCGGTCTGGCACGGGCGCGGGCCCGTGTCGGCCTTGCCGCGCGCCGAGCACGATATCGGCGGCGTGCCTTTCACCGATGCCGACGGCACCCGCCGCACGTTCAGCGACATGCTGGGCCTGACCTATACCGACGGCATCCTGGTGATGCACAAGGGCCGGGTGGTCTTTGAGAAGTACTTCGGCGCGCTGGACGACCATACCCCGCACATCGCGATGTCGGTCACCAAGTCCTTCGTCGGCACGCTGGCCGCCATGCTGGTGGCGGACGGCAAGCTCGACCCTGCCGCGCCCGTCGCGCGCTACCTGCCGGAGATGGCGGGCACCGCCTACTCCGATGCCACCGTGCGCGAAGTCATGGACATGACGGTGGGCGTCAAGTACTCGGAAAACTACGCCGATCCCAAGGCCGAGGTCTGGGACTACAGCCGCGCCGGCGGCATGATGCCCCGCGAGCCCGGCTATGCCGGGCCCAAGACGTTCTACGAATTCCTTGCCACCTTGAAAAAGGAAGGCGAGCATGACCAGGCCTTCGCCTACAAGACCGTCAATGCCGAAGTCCTCGCCTGGATCGTCAAGCGCGTGTCCGGGCAGTCTCTGGCCAAGCTGCTTTCCGAGCGCGTCTGGCAGAAGATGGGCGCGGAGAACGATGCCTACTTCATGGTGGACAGCATCGGCAGCGAATCCGGCGGCGGCGGCCTCAACACCACGCTGCGCGACCTGGCCCGCTTTGGCGAGACCATGCGCAACGGCGGACGCTTCAACGGCCAGCAGGTCATCCCGGCTGAAGTGGTGGCGGACATCCGCCGCGGCGGCGATCCTGCCAAGTTTGCCAAGGCCGGCTATGCCACCTTGCCCGGCTGGAGCTATCGCTCGATGTGGTGGGTCTCGAACGATGACCATGGTGTGTTCGAGGCACGGGGCATCCACGGCCAACGTATTTATGTCGATCCCAAGGCGGAGCTCACCATCGTGCGCTACGCCTCGCATCCCATCGCGGCCAACGGCGCCAACGACCCCGTCACGCATCGCGCGTATCGGGCGCTGGCGCTGTCGTTGATGAAATAACAAGCTAGCTGACAAGCAACCACCCACAACGAACGACAAAGGACGAGTGTCCTTGTCCATTTCACTGTAAGGAAGCCATCATGTCGAACACCTACAAGCGCATCGTCCTGGCATCGCGTCCCACCGGCGCCGTGACCCCTGACAACTTCCGCCTGGAAGAGGTGCCCGTGCCCGACCTGGGCGAAGGCGAGGTGCTGGTCCGCAACCACTTCCTGTCGCTCGATCCCTATATGCGCGGCCGCATGAACGAAGGCAAGTCCTACGCCACGCCGCAGCCGCTGGGCGAAGTCATGATCGGCGGCACGGTCGGCGAGATCGTGGCGACCAAGAACCCCAAGTATGCCGTCGGCGACAAGGTGGTCGGCATGTTCGGCTGGCAGGAAATGGGCGTCACCAACGGCATCGGCATCCAGAAGGTCGATACCACCCATATCCCGCTGTCCGCCTATCTCGGCTCGGTCGGCATGCCCGGCGTGACGGCCTGGTATGGCCTGAACAAGATCATCCAGCCGAAGGCCGGCAAGACCATCGCGGTGAGCGCCGCCTCCGGCGCTGTCGGCAGCGTGGTGGGCCAGTTGGCCAAGCTCCAGGGCTGCCGCGTGGTGGGCTTTGCCGGCGGCAAGGACAAGTGCGACTACGTGGTCAATGAGCTTGGCTTCGATGCCTGCATCGACTACAAGGCCGCCAAGGACAGCAAGGCGCTGTACACGATGTTCAAGGACGCCACCCCGGACGGCGTGGATGGTTACTTCGAGAACGTCGGCGGCGAGATCCTGGACACCGTGCTGGCCCGCATGAACGCGTTTGGCCGCATCGCCATCTGCGGCATGATCGCCGGCTACGACGGCCAGTCGATGCCTCTGAAGAACCCACAGCTGATCCTGGTGTCGCGCCTGACCGTGGAAGGCTTTATCGTGTCCGAGCACATGGACGTGTGGCCGCAAGCCCTGCAGGAACTCGGCACCGCCGTGGCGCAAGGCAAGCTCAAGTTCCGCGAGAGCGTCGCGCAAGGGCTGGCGAGCGCGCCGGAAGCCTTCATGGGCCTGCTCAAGGGCAAGAACTTCGGCAAGCAGCTGGTCAAGCTGGTTTAACCAGAGGCATGCACCGAAGCCGCCGAGCGGGCCAGAGCCGCGCGCCATGACGACGGCTGCCTCTCCCTCTCCCCTCAGGGGGAGAGGGGAGCAAACCAGCGGTATGAACTACGAGATAGGAGACTCCCCATGAACGCCCCTGCAGAAAGCACCAAGCCCCAGGCCGACCAGGACGAAATGGCCGCCGGCATGTCCGAAGAGGTCAAGGCCAAGTACCGCGTGCTGCCGCGCCCGCCGAAGTTCGATACGCCGGCCGAGGAGCGCCTGCACCGCAAGCAGCGGCTGGCCGCGGCCTTCCGCCTGTTCTCCAAGTTCGGCTTTGACGAAGGCGTGGCTGGCCACATCACCGCGCGAGACCCCGAGTTCCCGGATACGTTCTGGGTCAACCCGTTCGGCGTGCATTTCAGCCAGGTCAAGGTGTCCAACCTGATTCGCTGCGACCACCACGGCGACGTGGTGGAAGGCGACTACCCGGTCAATGCCGCGGCTTTCGCCATCCATTCGCGCGTGCACCAGACCCGGGCCGACGCGGTCGCCGCCGCGCACTCGCACAGCACCCATGGCCGTGCCTGGTCCACGCTGGGCCGCACGCTGGATCCGCTGACACAGGACGTGTGCGCCTTCTACAACGACCATGCCCTCTATGACGATTTCGGTGGCGTGGTGGTGGAGCTCGACGAAGGCCAGCGCATTGCCAACGCGCTGGGCAGCAACAAGGCTGCGATCCTGCAGAACCATGGCCTGCTGACGGTCGGCAAGACCGTCGACGAAGCCGCCTGGTGGTTCATCACCATGGAGCGCTCTTGCCAGGTGCAGCTGCTGGCAGAGGCCGCCGCCGCGCGCACCAACGCGCCACTGAAGGTTATCTCCGACGCTGCCGCACGCCAGGCTTACTCGATCGTCGGCACAGCGCAGGCGGGCTGGTTCCAGTTCCAGCCACTGTACGCCCGCATCGTCAAGGAACAGCCCGACCTGCTGGATTGAAGTCATGGCCGCCTTTGCACCATTCACCGGCAAGGTCGTGCTGATTACCGGCGCTTCCGACGGCATCGGCGCGGAACTGGCCCTGCTGCTGGCGCAGCAGGGCGCGCGGCTCGCGCTGGCGGCGCGCCGTGTCGACATGCTGCAAGCGCTGGCGGAGCGCATCCGCCGCCAGCACCCGGCAGCCGATGTAGGCGTGTGGCGCGTCGACGTGTCCGACGAGTTCGACTGCCGGCGGCTGGTAGCCACGGTGGTTGCGCAATACGGCGGGCTCGATGTGCTGGTCAACAATGCCGGCGTGTCCGCCCACGGCTACTTTGAGCAAGTATCGGACTACAGCTACTACGAGCAGGTCATGCGCGTGAACTACTTCGGCGCCATGTGGTGCACGCGCGAGGCGCTGCCGCACCTGCGCGAGCGCGGCGGCCTGATGGTGGCGGTGTCGAGCCTGGCCGGCAAGATCGGCGTGCCGGGGCGCACCGCCTACTCGGCCAGCAAGTTTGCGCTGGCGGGGTTCTGCGAGGCGCTGCGGGCTGAGCTGCGCGGCTCGGGCGTGGACGTCTGCGTGGTGTTTCCCGGCGTGGTGGCGACCGATACGCGCATCAACGGCTTTGGCCCCGACGGCCGCCCGCTGGGCGAGAGCCGGCTGCGCGAGGACGGCGCCATGAGCGCGCAGGAATGCGCGCGCCGGATGCTGGCGGCCATGGCCGCGCGCAAGCGCGAACTGGTGATGACCGGCAAGGGCCGGCTTGGCCTGTGGCTCAAGCTGCTGGCCCCGCGCCTGGTCGAGAACATGGCGCTCAAGGCGCTGAAGCAAACGGGGCGGTAGGGAACAAGCACTTGCAGGCACGCGCCTTGCTGCGAAGCGTGGCGGCATCCGCCCGACGCACCGGCAGCAGGCATAAGAAAAATTTCAGGCTGAATTTAGTCTGGCTTCAGTCTGGCTTCAGGCTGGCAACACGAGCGATACCGACACCATGGCAGACCTAATCCTTCACCAGTACGCAACGTCGCCGTTCTCCGAGAAGATCCGCCTGCTGATGGGCGCCAAGGGCCTGGCGTGGCAAGCGGTGGAAATCCCGCCGATCCTGCCCAAGCCGGATGTGGTCGCGCTGACCGGTGGCTACCGCCGCACCCCGATCCTGCAGGTGGGGGCCGACATCTATTGCGACACCGCCCTGATCTGCGAGGTGATCGACAGCGCGGCGCCCGCGTGCCCGCTGTATCCCGCCGTGCAGGCCGCCACCACGCGCCTTGTCGCTGGCTGGATCGACACCGCGCTGTTTACCGCCGCCGTCACCTACCTGTTCCAGCCGGCCGGCGTGCAAAGCATGCTTGGCCACCTCACGCCGGCGCAGATCCAGGCTTTCTCCGCGGACCGCAAGGCCATGCGCGGCGACACCAATGCGCTGCGCATGCCCTTGCCCGAGGCCATCGCGCTGCTGCATGAAACCTTCGGTCGGCTCGAGCAGCAGTTCAACGCGGGGGTGGCGCACGTGGCCGGCCCCGCGCTGTCGGTGGCGGATTTTTCGCTATACCACAACGTCTGGTTTATCCAGCGCGCCAGCGAACTGGCCAAGCTGCTGGACGCGTATCCGGCGGTGCAAGCCTGGTATGCGCGCATGAAAGCCTTCGGCCATGGCACAGTGCGGGTGGTCAGCGCGGAGTCGGCGCTGGAGGTGGCGCGGCACGCGGATCCGGCAGCGTTGCCGGGCGGGGTGGCCGCCGACAGCGGCTTCGAAGCCGGCGACGCGGTCACCGTGACGCCAACGGACTACGCGCGCGATCCCGTGGCCGGCGTGCTGGTGGCGCTGGACGCCCACCGTGCCACGCTGCGCCGCCAGGATCCGCGTGCGGGTGCGGTCAACGTGCATTTCCCGCGCCAAGGTTATCAAGTGCAGCGCGCGGGCTAAGCCCCGCACGCGGCAAGGCTATCCCATAAAGCGAAAGCAACGAGAGGCAGACAACATGAAGCAATTCCAGGGCAAGGTGGCTGTGATTACCGGCGGTGCATCGGGCTTCGGCAAGGAATTCGCCAAGCTGGGCGCGGGGCTTGGCATGAAGCTGGTGCTGGCCGATGTGCAGGAAGACGCACTGGACGCCACCGTGGCGGAGTTCAAGGCGCAAGGCGTGCCGGTGATCGGCGTGCGCGTGGATGTGTCCAAGGCCGAGCAGGTGCAGGCGCTGGCCGATGCCGCCATCGCCGCCTTTGGCCAGGTCAACCTGCTGTTCAACAACGCCGGCGTGGGCGCGGGCGGCCTGATGTGGGAAAACACCGAGCGCGACTGGGAATGGGTGCTGGGCGTCAACCTCTTCGGCGTGATCCATGGCGTGCGCATCTTCACCCCGCTGATGCTGGCGGCCGCGGCCAAGGACCCGTCGTTCGAAGGCCATATCGTCAATACGGCCTCCATGGCTGGCTTGCTCAGCCCGCCCGCGATGGGCGTCTACAACGTCTCCAAGCACGCCGTGGTTTCCCTGTCCGAATCGCTGTACCAGGATCTCAGCCTGGTCAGCGAGCAGGTGCGTTGCTCGGTGCTGTGCCCGTATTTCGTGCCGACCGGCATCACGCAATCGGGCCGCAACCGGCCGGCCGGGCTGGCCAACGACGCACCGCCCACGCGCTCGCAACTGGTGTCGCAAGCCATGTCGGACAAAGCGGTCAGCTCGGGCAAGGTCACGGCCGCCGAAGTCGCGCAGCTCACCTTCGACGCCATCCGCGACGGTGGCTTCTATATTTACTCGCATCCGCAGCAGCTGGATCCCGTGCGGCAGCGCTTCGAAGATATCATTAGCCAACGCAACCCGAGCGACCCGTTCGCCGACAAGCCGGAAGTGCGCGCCGGGCTCGTCGCAGCCTTGCGCGGATAACGAGGGGAGCCGCCCCCGGGGCGGCCAGCAGCAAGTCCACCAGAGACAGTCAGCCATTGCGGCAAGGGAGGAATTCATGACCAAACCTGCAGTCATTCGGCACCTGCAGTACGCCACCTTGCCCAATGGCACGCGTTTGCACTACGCCAGCGCGGGCGAGCGCGGCAAGCCGCTGGTGCTGTTCGTGCATGGCTTCCCCGAGTTCTGGTATGAGTGGGAAGCCCAGCTAGCCGAGTTCGGCAAGACCCACTTCGCGGTGGCGCCGGACCTGCGCGGCTTCAACCTGTCGAGCAAGCCCGCCGAAGCCGAGGCCTACCGGCCTCGCCATATCGTGGAGGACCTCGTCCAGTTCATCAACGCGCTGGGCTACTCGCATTGCGTGGTGGTCGCACACGACTGGGGCGGGGCGATCTGCTGGAACCTGGCCATCCAGTTTCCGCAGATGGTGGAGCGGCTGGTCATCATCAACTCGCCGCATCCCTACGTATTCGCCAAGGCGCTGACCAGTGATCCCCAGCAGCAAGCCGCTTCGGCCTATATGAACTGGCTGCGCGCACCGGGATCGGAAGAAGCGCTGGCGGCCGACGGCTTCGCCAAGCTGGAAGGCTTCCTCAATGGACAGGGCAAGCAGCCCGCACCCTGGTTTACCGGCGAGACCCGCGAGAAATACCACGCGGCCTGGTCGCAGCCCGGCGCTGGCGGCTCTCACTCGCTGACCGGCGGCGTCAACTATTACCGCGCATCGCCCATGCACCCGCCGGGCCCGGGCGAAACGCCCCCCGATATCTCCAAGCTGGATCCCGCCGCCTTCACGGTACGCGTGCCGACCTTGGTGATCTGGGGCGAGCGCGACACCGCGCTGCCCAAGAGCCTGCTGGAAGGCCTGGACAAGTTCATCCCGGACATGCGGCTGGAACGCATCCCGGACGGCACGCACTGGGTCATCCACGAGCAGCCGGAGCGCATCAACCTGCTGATCCGCAGCGCCTTGCCCTGATCTGCCCGAACCTGCCTTGATCTGACATGGCGGGCCGCGTCAGGCACGCGCGCCTGCGCTGGCCCGGTCGGAACCCGCCGCACTGTGCATGGGGCAGGGCGGCGCCTGCTGCTACATTGACCTGATTCGACAGCGCCGGTGCGCAAGGAAGGTCAAGATGAAGACGATCGGACTGATCGGCGGCATGAGCTGGGAATCCTCGGCCGAGTACTACCGCCTGATCAACCAGGATATGAAGCAACGCCTCGGCGGCCACCACAACGCGCGCAGCGTCATGGTCACGGTCAGCTTCGAGCAGATCAAGGCACTGCAGCACGCGCAACGCTGGGACGAGCTCGGCGAATCCATGCGGCAGGCTGCCCTGCAAGTGCAGGCCGCAGGCGCGGATTTCGTGCTGCTCTGTACCAACACCATGCACCGCGTGGCCCCGGTCCTGGAAGCCGCGCTCGACATTCCCTTCCTCCACATCGTCGATCCCACCGCGCAGGCCCTGCGCCGCGCCGGCGTCCCGCGGGTCGGCCTGCTCGGCACGGCTTTCACCATGGAGCAGGATTTCTATCGCGGCCGCATGCAGGACAAGCACGGCATCGAAGTGGTGGTGCCCGAAGCCGACGACCGCGCGCTGGTCCACGGGATCATTTATGAAGAGCTATGCCACGGCATCGTGCGCGACGCCTCGCGCGAGGTGTACCGGCGGATCATCGACGGCTTGCAGGCGCAGGGCGTGGGCGGGGTGATTCTGGGTTGCACCGAGATTGCGCTGCTGATCGGGCAGGATGACGTGGCGCTGCCGGTGTTCGATACCACGGCGTTGCATGCGCAGGCCGCGGTGGGGTGGGCGTTGGAAGGGGTGGTGGTCGGGAATTAGGCCGGGCACAGGGGCGGAACAGGGCGGGTGAGGCAGCATACCCAGGCATGGCCGCAAAGGACTTGCACTCTTATATCCAAACCAGTATATCTGCGCGATGACGCCAATCCGATTTCTTGGAGGTTCGCTCAAGTCCTCGCGAGAGTTTCCAGAGGATGCCAAGCAAGATGCCGTGATCGATCTGGCCAAGACCCGATACGGGGAACTCATGAGAGGTGCCAAATGACTGACATCGAAACGTTTGACAGCGTGTGGGACGCCATTGCGGACACCCCGCAACAGGCCGCCAATCTCCGCGCGCGAGCGGAACTGATGCAGCAGATCGCGGCTATCATCAAGTCCAATGACTGGAAACAGGCTGACGCGGCAAGCCATTGTGGGGTCACCCAACCGCGCATCAATGACCTGCTGCGTGGGCGCGTATCCCGGTTCTCACTTGATGCGCTGGTGAATATCGCCACGGCCCTTGGGCGGCGTGTGCATATCGAATTGGACGCCGCCTGAGCCCGGAGTACTTGATCTTCATGAACAAGAAACGGGAAATCGCAAGAAGATGCCGATTCCCCGTCGACCTCGATCATGGCTGCGGCCTTCGCAATACCTCCAGCGAAGGCCGCCCCCATTCAAGTCAGCCTCTGCCGATACAGCCGGTAGTTCTCATCATCAAAGCAGACAAAACTGACCTGCTCGATGGTGGGCGCCGCCACCAGCGCCTTGCGTACCGCTTCGATGGCAATATCCACGGCGCGCTCGCGCGGGAAACCGTAGATGCCGGTGCTGATATTGGGAAAGGCGATGGTGCGCAGCTTGTGCTGCGCGGCTAGCGCGATGCTGGCCTGGTAGGCGCTGGCGAGCAGGGCATCTTCGCCGTGGTCGCCCCCTTGCCAGACCGGGCCGACCGCGTGGATGACGTAAGGCGAGGGTAGCAGGCCGCCGGTGGTGATCACCGCCTGGCCGGTGGGGCAGCCGCCCTTGGTTTCGCGAATGCCGCGACAGGCGGCCATGATGGCGGGGCCGCCGGCGCCGTGGATGGCGCCGTCGACACCGCCGCCACCGAGCAAGCCGCTATTGGCGGCATTGACGATGGCGTCGACTTCCATGCGGGTGATGTCTCCGTGCAAGACCTGCAGGTGTTCCCCTGTCATGACCTCTTCTCCGTGCTGGGTGGATAAAGCTGGATCGCCCCGGCTGTTCCGCGCACCTGTGCTGCCGGCCCGCCGCGGCACTTACATGGATTCCGCCAGCATACGCCGATAATCCGCGGCGCTGGCCTCTTTCGGGTTGGTCTTGTGGCAATGGTCGACCAGTGCCCCGGCGATCACCTTGTCGAACATGTCTTCGGTGACGCCCATCTGGCGCAGGCCGGTGGGTAGCCCGAGGCGCGCGGTCATGTCGTGCACGGCCTGGGCCAGGTCGGCACCCTCCGGCAGGCCCATGGCGTGGCGAAGGCGGGCGTAGCGGTTGTCGCGCACCACGCTGGGCGCGTCGGCGTTGAAGCGCAGCACCGCCGGCATCACCACCGCGTTCAAGGTGCCGTGATGCAGGCCGGTCTTGCCGTCCACCTTGAGGCCGCCGAGCGGGTGCGACAGCGAGTGCACGCAGCCCAGTCCTTTCTGGAAGGCCATGGCGCCCTGCATGGAGGCGCTCATCATGTTCAGGCGTGCGTCGCGGTCCTGGCCGTCGCGGGTGGCGCGTTCGATGTGCTTCCAGCCGCGCTCCAGGCCGTCCAGGGCGATGCCGTCGGCGGGCGGGTTGAAGGCGGGCGCCAGGAAGGTTTCCACGCAATGCGCGATGGCGTCCATGCCGGTGGCGGCGGTCAGGCCGGCCGGCAGGCCGAGCGTGAGGCCCGGGTCGCAGATGGCGGACTTCGGCAGCAGGTGCCAGGAGTGGAAGCCGAGCTTGCGGCCGTCTTCCAGGATGATGATGGCACCGCGCGCCACTTCGCTGCCCGTGCCCGAGGTGGTCGGCACGGCGATCAGCGGCGCGGCGCGCTCGGTGATCTTGGCGCTGCCGCCTTCGATGGTGGCGTAGGTGGTCAGCTCGCCAGGGTGGGTGGCAAGGATGGCGATGCCCTTGGCCAGGTCGATGGAGGAGCCGCCGCCGACCGCGATCAGCCCGTCGCAGCCGCCTTGCCGATATTGCGCCGCGGCCTTCTTGACCATGGCCTCGGTCGGGTTCGAGGGGGTTTCGTCGAAGATCTCGTGCGACAGGCCGCCCAGGGCCTGCACGGCTTGTTGGGCCACGCCGGCGGCGACCACGCCTTTATCGGTGACGACCAGCGGGCGCCGGATGCCGATGCGCTCGCACTCTGCCTTGAGCTGGCTGATGGTGCCGAAATCCAGGTGGATGTGGGTCAGGTAATAAATGAAGGCCATCTATGCTGTCTCCGTCGATGAGGGTTTTATTTCTTCTGGCTTCCGGCTTTTCTGACGATGGTCGATGATCGCGCAAAACCTGCCGCCCTGACCAGCCCCAGGGAAATTTCATATGCTTTGCTGCCGAAACATCTGGAATCATACTAAAATCGAACGATCGTTCACAATTCGAACGCCAGCGGCGTTGACGCCACTGGAGATTCGGCTGCTGCCGAAGGTTCGTTGCTACTGATTCTGACTGTCCATGTCCGCTGTCCCGCCTGCTTTCACTGCCGCGCCCGCCCAGCCCGCGCCTGCCTTGCCCGGCATGCCGTCGGCGCCGCTCGACCCGCAGGTGGCCGCGTTGCTGGAGCTGATCGGGCGCGTGAAGCGTCCGTCCATCCACGAGCTGGACCCGGCTGACGCCAAGACCGCGTACGAGAAGAGCGCGCCCATCATGGATATTGCACCGCTGCCCGTGCACAGCGTGGAAAACCTGACGGTGGCCGCGCGCGATGGCTACGACATCCCGGTGCGGCTGTACGCGCCGCGCGAGGCCAGTTGGGCCGAGCCGTTACCCTTGCTGGTGTACTTCCATGGCGGCGGTTTCACCGTGGGCAGCGTCAACTCGCATGATCCCCTGAGCCGGCTGCTGTGCGTGCAAGCGGATTGCATGGTGCTGTCGGTGGACTACCGGCTAGGTCCGCAGTGGAAATTTCCCCATGCGGCGAACGACGCGTTCGATGTCATGGAATGGGTCTTCGCCGAGGCGGCGCGCCTGGGCGCCGACGCCAGCCGTATCGCCCTGGGTGGCGACAGCGCGGGTGGCACGCTGGCCAGCGCCTGCGCCGTGCATGCGCGCGATCTGGGCCTGGGGCCTGTCCTGCAAATGCTGATCTATCCCGGCACCTGCGCGCGCCAGGACACGCCGTCGCATCGTGCGCTGGCAGAGGGCTACCTGCTGACCGCGCCGATGATCCAGTGGTTTTTCTCGCAATACCTGGATGGCGAAGCCAGCCGCGACGACTGGCGCTTTGCCCCGCTGGACGGCGGCGGCACGGGCGCCGACGTGCGCGGTTGCTGCCCGGCCTGGATCGCCGTGGCGGGCTACGACCCGCTGCACGATGAAGGCGTGGCCTACGCGGCCAAGCTGCGCGCCGCGGGCGTGCCGGCGCAAGTGGCCGACTACCCGGGCATGATCCACGATTTTTTCAAGCTGGGACGCTTCGTCCCGGCGGTGGCCGCCGCCCATGGTGACGCGGTCGCCGCCTTGCGCGCTGCCTTCGACGGCTGAGCGCGGCTCGCCGGCAGGGGCCGGCAGCCGGATCGAAGCGGTCGCAGAACCCCCGATTTCATTGGCTTTACGTGTAGTGCATTACTTGTAGCAGTAGCAATAGGAGACACAGACTCATGCAACGCCGCCACTTCCTCGCCCATGCGGGCGCGCTCGCCGCCACCGCGGCTACCCTGGGGCTGGCCAGCGCGCCGGCCCTGGCGCAGGCGGACAATTTCCCGCAACGGCCGATTCGCCTGATCATCGGCTACACCGCGGGCGGTTCCACCGACCTGCCGTTCCGCGTGCTGGCGGAAAACGCCTCCAAGATCCTCGGCCAGCCGGTGATCATCGAGAACAAGCCAGGCGCGGGCGGGGTATTGCCCGCCCAGCTGATGCAATCGACCCAGCCCGACGGCTACACGCTGGCGCAGGTAGCCATGCCGGTCTACCGCCTGCCGTACACCACCAAGATCAACTGGGATCCGGTCAAGGACCTGTCCTACGTGATCAACCTGGCCGGCTACTCGTTCGGCCTGGTGGTCCCGGCGGATTCGCCGATCAAGACCATGCAGGACTACATCGCCTACGCCAAGGCCAACCCGGGCCGCCTCACCTACGGCTCGCCGGGCTCGATGACCACGCTGCACCTGACCATGGAAGAACTGGCCATGAAGCAGAACGTGCAGTTCTCGCATATTCCGTACAAGGGCAACTCGGAATCGATGCAGGCCCTGCTGGGCGGGCACGTGATGTCGGTGGCGGATACGCCGGCCTGGGCACCGTACGTGGAGTCCGGCAAGCTGCGCCTGCTGTCGACCTGGGGCGAGAAGCGCTCGGCGCGCTTCCCCAATGTGCCGACGTTGAAGGAGCTGGGCCTGGGCATCGTGCAGACCTCGCCGTTCGGCGTGGTAGCACCCAAGGGCACCGATCCGAAGATCGTCAAGAAGCTGCATGACGGCTTCAAGAAAGCCATGGAAATGCAGAACTACCGCGATGCGCTGACCAAATTCGACATGGAGCCGTTCTACATGAGCAGCGAGCAATACGCGCACTTCGCCGCCGATACGGTCAAGAAAGAGAAGGCCATTATCGACAAGCTTGGGCTGAACAAGCCGCAATAAGCCTGGCTTGGCCGCTTAA
The DNA here is from genome assembly GCF_054589115.1 of Cupriavidus sp. 8B. Taxonomy (NCBI): domain Bacteria; kingdom Pseudomonadati; phylum Pseudomonadota; class Betaproteobacteria; order Burkholderiales; family Burkholderiaceae; genus Cupriavidus; species Cupriavidus sp. 8B. The sequence goes on from NZ_BAAILO010000317.1 coordinate 131,860, forward strand.
TGCCGGCGCCGCCCTGTCCGGGGCCGGCGCCGTTTTCATATCGGGCCGATATTTGGCCGGCAATCAAAGGGGAGCGCCGACATGGCAAAGGAAGATTTCCGTCACAGCATGCCGTTGCGGGTGCGTTGGGCCGAGGTGGATCCGCAGTCGATCGTGTTCAATGCGCATTACCTGACCTACTGCGATATCTGCGTGACGGAGTACTGGCGGGCGGTGGGGATCCGGTATCCGGAGGATGTACTGCACGCGCACGGCGTGGATATCTTCGTGGTGAAGTCCACGCTGGAGTATCACGCATCGGCGCGCTTTGACGACATGCTGGAGATCCGGGGGCGGATTGCCCGCCTGGGCCGCTCCAGCATGCTGTTCCGCGTGGAGATGTACCGCGGCGACGAGCACCTGGTCACGGGCGAGATCGTCTATGTCTGCGCGGATCCCGCTACGCAGAAGTCGGCGCCGATTCCGGGGCCGGTACGGGAAACGATCACGGCTTATGAAGTGGTGAAGCCGGACGCTTGAGCCGCCCGGCTTCTGAAGGCCTTCACTGCGGCGGCGTTGGCCTGCGTGCAAGCTAGCGCCGCTCGAATGCGCCTGAAAATTCAACGCGACGCTATTCCCGCATCCTCCATATACGCCCGGATCACCGCATCGAAATCCGCGTCGCCCTGGAACCCCAGCGCCAGCGCACGCTCCGTATTCCAGGCGGCAGGCCAGGTGCCGACGATATTCTCGATGCGCGCCTCGCGCTCCCAGCTCACGCGATCCGCCACGCTGTCGCCGGCCACGCGCCGCAATGCCGCGACCATTTCCTTAGGCGTGACCGACAAGCCGGGCAGGTTCACGGTGCGTCGTTGGCCAAATTCGGCGCCATCGATTTCCATGCCCCGCACCAGCGCGGCAATCGCCCCGCGCGGGGACAGCAGCCACAACGGCGTTTCCGGCGAGACCGGGCAATTGGCGGCAACGCCTGCCAGCGGCTCGCGGATGATCCCGCTGGCAAACGACGATGCGGCGGCATTGGGCTTGCCCGGCCGCACGCTGATGGTCGGCAGCCGCAGCACGCGGCCGTCGACAAAGCCGCGGCGGCTGTAGTCCGACAGCAGCAACTCGCCGATGGCCTTCTGCGCGCCGTAGGAAGATTGCGGATTGAGCGCGGTATCGTCCTGCACCACAGCGGGCAGGATGCCGCCGTACACGGCTACCGAACTGGTGAACACCACGCGCGGCCGGACGCCATGTTTCACGTGAAGCGCCCGGCAGGTTTCCAGCAACGCGCGCGCGGCATCCAGGTTCACGCGCATGCCCAGGTCAAAATCCGCCTCGGCCTGGCCGCTGACCACCGCCGCCAGATGGAACACCGCGCCGGTGCGCGCATCGATGGCCTGCGTCAGTACCGCGGGATCGGACAGGTCGCCGGTGACCACGCGCACGCGCGCGTCGTCCAGCGGGGGCGGCGCTACCACGTCGAGCAGCGTCAGGCCTGCGATGGCCACGGGCTTGCCGTCGATGTCCAGTGTGCCGCGTCTTAGCAGTTGGCGGGCCAGTTGCAGGCCGAGGAACCCGGCCCCGCCGGTGATCAGTACTTGCATGTTCGTCTTCCAGTTTTGCGGCCGTGGGCGGCGCGTTTGGCTTGATGGATTCGCTTGGCGCAGATGCGGCCTTTCAACCTTTCAGGTAAGGCTTGAGCCAGCCCAAACCCGCCGAGGTGCCGGCGCGCGGACGGTATTCGCAGCCGATCCAGCCGTCATAGCCCAGGCCGTCGATCACGTCGAACAGGTACGGGTAGTTCAGCTCGCCCAGGTCCGGCTCGTGGCGCTCTGGCACGCCGGCGATCTGGATGTGGCCGATGCCGGCAAAATCGCGCTTGAGCTTGACGGCGAGGTCGCCCTCCACGATCTGGCAGTGGTAGCAGTCGAACTGTACCTTCAGGTTGGCCGCGCCGACTTCCTTGCAGATGGCCTGTCCGTCGTCCTGGCGGTTGAGGAAGTAACCCGGCATGTCGCGCGCATTGATCGGCTCGATCAGTACGGTGACGCCCTGGGCGGCAGCGGCCTGCGCGGCATGCGCCAGGTTCTCCAGGTAGCAGGCGCGATGACGCCCGTGGTCCGCGCCGGCCGGCACCAGGCCGGCCATCACGTGGACCTTGTTGTTGCCGATCACGGCAGCGTATTCCAGCGCACGGGCGAAGGCATCGCGGAACTCGGCTTCGCGCCCCGGCAGGGCGGCCATGCCGCGCTCGCCGGCGTTCCAGTCGCCCGGCGGCGCGTTGAACAGCGCCTGCGTCAGGCCATTGGCATCGAGGCGGGCGCGGATTTCGGCAGCAGTGTGCTCATACGGGAAGAGGTACTCCACGGCCTTGAAACCGTCCGCCGCCGCGGCGGCGAAGCGGTCCAGGAAGGCGTGCTCGGTGTACATCATCGACAGGTTGGCGGCAAAACGCGGCATGCGGTGCTCCAGGAGAATAGGTTGTTGTTGGCTGTTCTTGGCTGTTCTTGTAAGGGCGGATCAGCGGTTGACCAGCTTGGCGGGCGTCAGCCAGACCAGCCCGGCGCCGATCACCAGCATGGCCGACAGCACATACATGCTCGACTGCGTGCTGTGGGTGAGGTCGGTCAGGTAGCCCACCATGTACGGTGCCACAAAGCCAGCCAGGTTGCCCACCGAATTCACCACCGCAATGCCCGAGGCCGCGGCCAGCCCGGACAGGAAGGCAGTCGGCAGCGACCAGAACAGAGGGGCGCAGGTCAGCACGCCGGCGGCGGCCAGGGACAGCGCGGCGATGGCCACCACGGTATTGTGGGTAAACGAGGCGGCAATGGCAAAGCCCACGGCGCCCATCAGCGCCGGCACGATCAGGTGCCAGCGGCGCTCGCGGCGGGCGTCGGCGCTGTGGCCGAGGAAGTTCATCACCACGATGGCACAGATAAACGGGATGGCGCTGAGCAGGCCGATATTGAGGTTGCCGGTAACGCCGCTGGTCTTGACCAGGGTGGGCATCCAGAACGTCAGCGCATATTGCCCGGTGACAAAGCAGAAGTAGATCAGGCACATCCACCAGACGCGGCGGTCCTTGAACACGGCGCCAAGCGAGTGGCCGGTGCCCGAGGCGCTGGCCTGGCGCGCGTCTTCGGAGATATTGCGCTTGAGCACGCGCTTCTCGTCCGCATCCAGCCACGGCGCCTGGTCGATGCCGTTCTTGAGCACGAACACGGTGATGATGCCGATCAGCAGCGCGGGCACGGCTTCGATCAGGAACATCCATTGCCAGCCACGCATGCCGCCGTAGTCATGGAAGGCGTCCATGATCCAGCCCGACAGCGGGTTGCCGAACATGCCGGCCACCGGGATGCCCGACATGAACAGCGCGATCATCTTGGCGCGCCGGTTGGCGGGATACCAGTAGGTCAGGTAGAGGATCACGCCGGGATAGAAGCCCGCCTCGGCCAGGCCGAGCAGGAAGCGCATGATGTAGAAGGTGGTGGGCGTCTTCACGAACACGAACAGCGCCGAGATGATGCCCCACGTGATCATGATCCGCGCGATCCAGATACGCGCGCCAATCTTGTGCATCAGCAGGTTGCTGGGCACTTCGAACAGGAAGTAGCCGATGAAGAACAGCCCCGCGCCAAGGCCGAACACGGTTTCGGAGAACGCCAGGTCCTGCGCCATCTGCAGCTTGGCGAAGCCCACGTTGACGCGGTCCAGGTAAGCGATGACGTAGCACAGCATCAGGAACGGCATGATGCGCCAGAACACCTTGCTGTAGGCGCGTTTTTCTATGTCGCGGTCGATGTCTTGGCCGGCGCCGGCTAGCGCGGCCTGGGTGGATGTATTCATGGTTGTCTCCGTATTTCGGCTTGGTTCCGGCTTGTTTCCGTTGTTAGTGGCAAGCCGTGGGCGAACGCTGCCCTTGCCGCGGCCCAGGCGTTAGCGAGGGCGTGCGGCGGGAGGTTCTGCTTTGCTTTTGTTTCTGCTTTTCTGGGCTGTGTCTTGGCTACATGCCTGAGTCCCTACCAGCGCGCCTTGAACGTATCGAGCAGTTCGGCCAGCGCTTGCTCGTCGAGCGGGTCAGGCTTGTCCTTGAGCATCAGCCAGAGCTTGGCGGTTTCTTCGAGTTCCTCGAGCGCGAAGGCCGCGCGCGAGACGGTGGCCTCCCACACCACCGGGCCAAGGCGCGCGAGCAGCACGCCGCGCACTTCAGCGGCCAGCTGGGCAACACGCGCCGCCACCGCCGGGTCGCCCGGGCGATGGTAGGGAATCAACGGGATATGCCCGACCTTCATCACGTAGTAAGGCGTGATCGGCGGCAGCACATCGTCCGGTTGCCATGCGCCCGCCAGGCTCAGCGCCACCAGGTGGGTGGAGTGCGTGTGCACCACGCCGTGGGCCTGCGGGTTGTTGTCATAGATGGCGCGGTGCAGGGTCAGCGTCTTGGACGGCTTGTCGCCGGCCACCCAGTTGCCGCCACTGTCCACCTTGGCGATGGCGGCCGGGTCCAGCATGCCCAGGCACGCATCGGTCGGCGTGATCAGCCAGCCGTCCTCCATGCGCGCGCTGATATTGCCGGCGCTGCCGACGGTGTAGCCGCGCTGGTAGAGGCAGGCGCCGATGCGGCAGATCTCTTCGCGCAGGCTGGCTTCGGTGCTCATGCTTCACCTCCAAGCTGGCGCAGGGCCTCATCAAAAAAGTCCACGCCGCCGAAGTTGCCGGACTTGAGCGCCAGCGCCAGCGGCCGTGCTTCCAGCGTGACGGTGGCGGGCACGCCCGGCGCGATCTGCGTGCCGATGCGCAAGGCTTGCACGCCCAGCGCCTGCACCACAGCCCCCGAGGTTTCGCCGCCGGCCACCACGAAGCGGCGCGTGCCGCGTGCTTTCAAGGCGCCAGCGATGTCCGCCAGCGCCTGCTCGACCAGATGGCCGGCACGCTCTACGCCCAGCGCGGCCTGCACCGACTTGACCTCCTCAGGCGTGGTGGTGGCGTAGAACAGCACCGGCTCCTCCTGGGAACTCGCCAGGGCGAGCGCCTCCTCAACCACGGGCGCGCCTTGCGCCAGCGCGAGCGGGTCGATGCGCAGGGCGGGGCGCTTGGCCACGAGCCACTGCGCCACCTGCGCATTGGTCGCCTTGGACGCGCTGCCGGCCAGCACCACGGCCGGGCCGGCTACGGGCGCCACGCTGTCGGCATCCGCGCGTTGCGGCAGCACGCCGGCGCGGCGGAAATTGGCGGGCAGGCCGAGCGCCAGGCCGGAGCCGCCGGTGAGCAGCGGCAGATCGGCGCACGCCTCGCCCAGCGTATGCAGGTCGGCATCGCTCACGGCATCGGCAATCGCCAGTTTCACGCCATCGCCGCGCAAGGCGGCAATGGCCTGGCGGGCCGCGTCGCTGCCGCGCGCCACGGCGTCGTAGCGCAGCAGGCCAACCTTGGCCTGGCTTTGGCGCTGCAGCACGCGGACCAGGTTGGCGTCATGCATCGGCGTGAGCGGGTGGTTCTCCATGCCCGATTCGTTGAGCAGTACATCGCCCACGAACAGGTGGCCGCGGAAGATGGTGCGGCCGTTCTCCGGGAATGCCGGGCAGGCGATGGTGAAGTCGCTGCCAAGCGCCGCCAGCAGGGCCTCGGCCACCGGGCCGATATTGCCGGCATCGGTGGAGTCGAAGGTGGAGCAGTACTTGAAGAAGAACTGGCGGCAGCCCTGGGCTTGCAGCCAGCGCAGCGCGGCCAGCGATTGCGCGATGGCGTCAGGGGCGGGGATGGTGCGCGACTTGAGCGCGACCACCAGCGCATCGGCTTGCTCCACGCCCGGCAGCGCCTCGCCGCCGGCCGGCACGCCGATGGTCTGCACGGTGCGCATGCCGTTGCGCACCAGCGTGTTGGCCAGGTCGGTGGCTCCGGTAAAGTCGTCGGCGATGCAGCCGAGCAGGGCGCGCGGGGAAGGGTTCTGTGCAGTCATCCTGGCTTTCCTTACTCGGCCTTTTTTGCCGGCAGTTCGATGCCGGGGAAGATCTTGATCACCGCGGAATCGTCCTCGCCGCCGTGTCCCGCGCTGGACGCCATCATAAACATCTGGTGCGCAGCGGCCGACAGCGGCAACGGGAATTTGCTGGTGCGCGCGGTATCGAGCACCAGGCCGAGGTCCTTGACGAAGATATCGACCGCGGACAGCGGCGTGTAGTCGCCCGACAGGATATGCGGCACGCGGTTCTCGAACATCCACGAGTTGCCCGCGCTGTGGGTGATGACCTCGAACAGGGCATCGGCATCCACGCCTTCACGCAGGCCCAGCGCCATGGCTTCGGCCGCCGCGGCGATATGCACGCCGGCCAGCAACTGGTTGATGATCTTGACCTTGGAGCCGGCGCCATGCGCGTCGCCCAGGCGGTAGACCTTGCCGGCCATGGCGGCCAGCACATCCTCGGCCAGCGCATAGGCTTCGGCCGGCCCGGAAGTCATCATGGTCATTTCGCCGCTGGCGGCGCGAGCGGCGCCGCCGGAGACCGGCGCGTCCAGCAGCAGGATGCCGCGCTCGCCCAGCCGCTTGCCCAGTGCTTCGGCAAAACTCGGCGGCACGGTCGCGCTGGCGATCACCAGGGTGCCGGGGCGCAGGCCGCTTGCCGCGCCTTGTTCGCCGAACAGCACGGCCTCGGTCTGCGCGGCGTTGACCACCAGCGTCACCACCACATCGCATTTGCCGCCGAGCTCGGCCGGGCTGGCGCAGGGGATGCCGCCCGCATCGGCAAAGCGCTGCAGCACGTCGGGCCGCAGGTCGCAGGCATGTACCTTGAAACCGGCGCGCAGCAGGCTGTGCGCTACGCCGTTGCCCATCGCGCCGAGGCCGATGACGCCAATTGATTTGCTCATGAAGACTCCTGCCGGGAGGGCAGTGATCAGTGGATCAGTGGGAGAGGCCGCGCGCGGGCGCGTCGGCAAGGTCGGTGGCCGTGTCGGGCTGCCCGCCATGGGACAGGCGCCGAGCCGCGTTGTACATATGGGTCTCGGCCGCGTTGCGCGCGGCCAGCGCGTCGCCGGCGCGGATGGCGGCCACGATGGCCTGGTGTTCCTCGCGCACCTGGCGCGAGAAATCCGCGCGGCGCGCCTCGTTGGTACGGGTCACACGGGTAGCGGTTTCCAGGTACTGGCTCAGGAACGCCAGCGTCTTGAGAAAGAACGGATTGCCGGTGGCCTCCGCGATGGTCCGGTGAAAGGCCACGTCGGCAGCCACGCCATCGCCGCCGGCGGCTTCCTCGGCGTCGATGCGCGCCAGCGCAGAGTCGATGGCCATCATGCTGGCATCGGTGCGGTCGCGCGCCGCCTGGGCCGCCACCTCAGCCTCGATGGCCCGGCGCAATTCCACGATGTGCAGCACGGATTCCAGCGTGGCCACATCGGTGTAGTCGATCCGCAGCGGCCGGATGCCGGCCTGCTCGGTAACGAACACGCCGCTGCCCTGGCGCGATTCCACCACGCCTTCGTGGCGCAGCCGCGCGATGGCTTCGCGGATCACGGTGCGGCTGACGCCGAATTCCTCGGACAGCACCGCCTCCGTGGGCAGCTTGTCGCCACGGCCGAAGGCGCCGTTCTCGATCTTCTCCAGCAGTTGTTCAGCAACGGTGTCTGTCAGGGCTCGGGCCGGGACTTTCTGGAACACGGGAGGCCTCAGGTGATTAGGTAATATGGTCATCATACAAATTTGCTGGGAGGAATGCCGATCGGTAATTACCCCTATCCCTTCATTTATGTGGCATTGCAGCAATTGTTGGTATCGCTTGCCCACGTTGTGGCCGGAGTATCATGACGGCCGCTCCCCTGGCTGTTTTTTTCACCGCTTTGCGCTTTCGTACCGAACACCTATGACAATCACCATCCGCCTCGCCCCCTGGTCCGAAGCACGCGAAACCGCGCGCGCCATCCGCTATGCCGTCTTCGTCGAAGAGCAGGGCGTGCCGGTGGAGCTGGAATGGGACGAATGGGATGAGCCGAGCTGGCACGCCCTGGCGCTGGCCGAGGACGGCAGCGCGCTGGCCACCGGCCGCCTGCTGCCGGATGGCCACATCGGCCGCATGGCGGTTCTCAAGTCCGCGCGCGGCAGCGGCGTCGGCGCCATGGTGCTGGACGCCCTGATGGCTAAGGCCGCGGCGCTTGGCTACCCCGAGCTGGTGCTCAATGCGCAGAGCTATGCGGCCCCGTTCTACGCGCGAGTGGGCTTCGAGCAGGTCGGCGAGGAATTTGAAGAGGCCGGCATTCCTCACGTGGAAATGCGCAAATTGCTGCGTTGAGCGCGACGGCCGGCTTGTCGTCAGGCGTGGGCCTGCCGCGCAAACAAGGGCCGCGCCAATAGCGCGCTGGCGCTGGCCGCCAGCCATACGGCCGCCCAGCCATAGCCGGCGGCCACTACGGGAATCGCCAGCGGCACCAGGAAGAAGCCCGAGAACGCAAAGGTATTGCCCAGCCCGAGCGCGGTGCCCGCGCGGCTGGCACCTGCAATCGTCGCCAGCTCGGTGAAGGCCACGCCATGCCAGGCCGAAGTGCAGATGCCGCCCAGCACCAGGCAAGCCATCAGCACCGGCGTAAGCATGGCATGCCAGCCCGGTGCCGCGGCGCACAGCCAGGTCAGCCCCGCCAGCGTGGCGAACACAAGCAAGGTCAGCAAGCTGCAAGCGCGCATATAGGCGCGGCGGTTGCCATGGCGATCCGTCCAGCGGCCGCTCCATACCCGCATGACGGCGGCGCCTACCTGGACCGCCGCCACGGCCATGCCCGCCACGGCAATGCCGATGTGGCTGAAATCGTGCAGGAAGATCGTCGCGAAGGTCAGCACGGCCACTTGCGGCACGCACATCAAGCCCATGCCGCTGACCAGCCTCCAGACCTGCGCACTTCTCAATGGGCCGGGGCCCGGCTTGCCGCGCGCACCGCTTGCGGGCAACGTGGCGCGCGCCGGGTCGGCCGGCGGCTCGTGCATCCAGCGCCAGGCAAATACCACGGTGACGCCGCAGAGCACGGCCAGCGTGCCGTAGACCGCGGCAAAGCCAAAGGACTGCGCCAACATCGGCAGCGTCAGCGCGCCAATCCCGCCACCGGCGGGCACCGCGGTCTGGCGGATGCTCATAGCAAGGCCCCGTTCGCCTTCGCGGAACCACGCCATCACGGCGCGGCCGCTGGAGCCGTTGACGCTGCCACCCAGCAGGCCCAGCATCAGCAAGCCCAGCGCCAGCAGGGCGTTGCCCGGGATATGGCCCGGCAGCGGCGCCACGAACGCCGCCATCAGCACCAGCCACAGCGCGGTGGCCACCAGGCCGGTCAGCAGCACGCGGCGGTCGCCCCAGCGGTCGGTCAGCAAGCCCCACGGCACTTCGCTTACCGCAATGCCGAGCCCCATCATGCCCAGGCAAAAACCTAGCTGGCCATCGCTGATCCGGTAGCCGGCGCGCATCAGCACCGCGGTGGTGGGAATGCCCGAGAACGCAGCGGCAAAGCTGGCATTGGCCGCGACGCCGAGGACCAGTACTTTCCAGCGGTGACCCGGGCCGTGGCGTGGGGCGAGGGCTGCGCCGGCAGGGCCAGGCATAGCGGCAAACGGGAGCGGGGAGGGAACGCGGGGCACGGGATCATCCTTGGGAAAGCGGCACATGCAGGCCTTGACGCACGGATTCTGCTGCTCCAGAATAATCCTGAATATCAGATAATTATTGATTAAACATCCCAAACAACAGGACGGTTTGCGATGGCAACTGTGAACTTCGACCTCGATGTGATGCGCAGCTTCGTGGTGGGCATGGAGCTTGGCAGCTATGCGCGGGCCGCCGACCGGCTCGGCCGCTCCACCTCGGCGGTCAGTGCGCAGCTCAAGAAGCTGGAGGAGCAGGCTGGCACGGCGATCTTTCGCAAGGCCGGGCGGGGACTGGCGCTGACGGAGGCGGGCGAGACCATGCTGGCCTATGCACGCAGGCTGCTGGAGCTTAACGACGAGGCCGCCGCCGCCGTGCAGGGCGTGGCGTTGGAGGGCTGGGTGCGGTTCGGCTTGCAGCAGGATTTTGGCGAAGTGCTGCTGCCCGAGGTGCTGGGCCGGTTCGCCCGTGCGCATCCCAAGGTGAAGATCGAGGCACGCGTGGCGCGCAACACCGAGCTGCTGGACAGCGTGGCCGCCGGCCGGCTGGACCTGGCGCTGGCGTGGGACGACGGCGTGCGGATGCCGCACGTGGAGCAGGTGGCGATGTTGCCGATGCGCTGGATCGGGCCCGCCGCCGCGCGCGCGCCGTGGCAAGCCAGCGGCCCGCTGCCCCTGGTGGCGTTCGAGGCGCCGTGCCGTTTCCGCACGGCCGGCACCGCCGCGCTGGACCGCGCCGGCATGGCCTGGCGGGTGGCTTTCAGCAGCGCGAGCCTGGGCGGCCTGTGGGCCGGGGCGGCGGCCGGGCTGGGGCTGACCATCCGCACAGGCATGGGCTTGCCGCCGTCCGTGAGGGCCTGGGAGCCGGGCGAGGGCGGGCTGCCCGAGTTGCCCTCGCTGGCACTGGCGCTTTACCGCAAAGATGCTGAGCTGGAGGCGCCCGCCGCCCGGCTGGCAGGCATCGTGAGCGAGGCGGTTCGGGCCGCGTTGCCGGCCAGGCTGGCGGCTGCGGCCTGAAGCCGCCGCACGCGGGGCTTGCGGTCAGCCGTCTACGCTGTACCATCGCGGTCTTTGTTTTTGCCGCCGCTTTTCGCGTTGATCCCGTCCATGTCTGAATTCCGTTCCCGCCTGCTCCAGGCCCTGGCCGACGCCACGCCGGCCCTGGACCTCGACCGCGCCCCGCCGGGCGAGCCCCCAGCCGGCGAAGACCTGCTGTCCGCATGGCTGCAGCCCTGGCTCGCGGAGCATTGCCTGGTGAAAGTCGACTGGCGGGATTTCAGCACGCTGGGCGTGCAAGCCGTGGCGCGCCTCGCGACGCTGCGCGCGGCCGGCGTCTCGGCCATCGACGTCGACGATCTCTACGACGAAGACGGCATTCCGCTAGGCGGTGACGACAACGATTTCGATATGGAGCCCGCCGCGCTCTACCTGGCGCACGTCAACCGCGAACTGGCGCCGCACGGCATGCAACTGCTGGAGATCGGGCATTTCGACGATGCATGGCTGCTGGCCGTGCGCAATGACCCCGCCGCGATCCGGGCGCTGAACGTGGCATTGCGCCCGACCGGCTTGGCGGCCCAGCAGTACTGAGCCAGCCTCCCTAGCGCGGCGTGGGGATCGAGCCGGCGTCGCGCGCCACCCGCAGGTGGCCGCGGTAGGACACCTCGCCGGTGCGGCCGTTGGCGTCGAAGCTGCGTTCGCTGAGCTCGAAGCGGCCATCATGGCGCACGCGGAGCACGGTGCTGGCGCGGGTGCCATAGCTGGGCGAGCGGATGAAGGCGGAGGACAGCAGCTTCTCCCACTCCGGGGTCACCCCCGTGCGCGGGAGTTCGCAATCCAAGGCCTGGCGATCGTTGGCCAGCAGGTCCAGATAGGGCTCGATGCTGGCGCCGGCCAAGCCGGTATCGGCGGCCAGGGTCTCGGCGAGCGCGCCGACGCGGCTGCGCACCTTGGGCCATGGCGTATCCAGCAAGGCGTTGGACAGGCCGTAGATGCCGGGCTTGAGGCGCTGCGGATAGGGCGATGCGCCACGGTTGCTGTACCACCAGAGCTCGCGCAGGTCACACGCCAGCAGGTTGAATCCGTTGTAGACGCCGCTACGGGGCGTCAGCCCGGACAGATAGGATTGGGGGTCGCTGTCGCCACGCAGGAACCCGGCCACCAGCTCGCCGCGCGAGCGGGCATCGGTGCGTTTTTCGGAAGGGGCGCGGTAGTTGGTCAGGGCAGCAAAGCGGCCGTCGCCGGCCAGGCCCATCCAGGTGCCCGGCTCTCCGATCACTTCCGCCAGGTCGCGGCCGGCCAGCACCTGGGGGGCGTCTTCCCACCAATGCACGGGCGACGCCGGGCGGGCGTAGAACTCGTCGCGGTTGCCGGCCACCACCAGGGCATAGTCCGGGTGCGATTGCCAGGCCACCAGAATCAAGCACATAGCGCTTCCTTTGCTGCATTCACTGCGGTTGCCACATTCACTGCATTGTCTGCGATTCGATCGTCGGTTTCGTCATTCGGGGACCACTGCGGCGGGGCCGTTCCACGGCCACCATCAGAGCTGGTCGATATCGACAAAACGCTCCACCTGCCGCTCGCCGCTGATCCACTGCTGCAGCCCGCTCTGCCGCCAAAGCCCATCGAGCAACTGGTCGAAGGCTGGCGGCACATCGGCGTAGGCTTCCATCCAGGTCTGCATGCCGTCGCGCGCCTCGGGCCTGCGTAAGAGCGTACCACCAATTCCGCTCGCTTCGGCAACGGTCTCCATCCAGCGGTGCCAGTGCGCAATGGCCTCATCGGCACGGGCTTCCGGTACCCGGAAATAGACGTAAAGATGGTCGCTCATGGCTATTCCCAGTATGGCTATTGCCAGGGATTCAGGCGGCGTCGCCGAACGGGACCGCGTAGGGCAGCTCGCCCACGCGCACCGGGCTGCCGGTAGCGCTGCCCAGGTGCAGGGCGCCACCCGCCGCATCGATCTTCAGTTCGGCCAGGCCGTCCCAGCCGCCTTGCGGCGCGGCGGCGGCATTGACCAACATGCCGCAGGGCTGCTCAGGATCCTCGGGGCGGAAGATCTCGGTGGCCGCGGCCGGCACCTCGCCTTCGCCGTGGATCAGCCACATGCGGCGCTTGAGCGTGCCGCGGTACTGGCTGCGCGCGACGATTTCCTGGCCCGGATAGCAGCCCTTGCGAAAGCTCACGCCGCCGACCAGCTCCAGGTTGATCATCTGTGGCACGAACTGCTCCTGCGTGGCAACGGCGATGCGCGGCACGCCGGCCTGTACTTCCAGCCAGTCCCACACCACGGCATCCACCGGCACTAGTTGTGCCGACAGCGCAGCCTGGACTTCGTCGGCCTGTTCGGCCGGCAGCACCACCTGCCAGCGCGGCAGGCCGGCGCCGTCGGGCAGCCGGATCACGGTGGCGCTGGCAGCCGCGGCGCTGTCCCAGGGCTCGGCCGGGGCGGGCAGGCCTGCCGCCTGCAGGGCGGCAGCGCCACTGGCGCCCGCCACGCCCAGCACGGCGCGGGCCGGCGTGAGATCGGACAGCTTGGCCTTGGCGCGCAGCACGAACATCGACAAGCGCTTCTGGATAGCGGGCTGCAGGTCGGCGGACAGCTGCAGGACGATGCCTTCCTCGTCACGCCATATGAGGAAGCTGGCCAGCAGCCGGCCCTTGGGCGAGCAGTAGCCGGCCAGGCGGGCGGTGCCGGCGGCCAGGTCGTCCACGGCATTGGTCAGCTGGGTATGCAGGAAACTGCCAGCGTCTTCGCCGGCAACCCGGATCAGGCCCAGGTGCGCGGGGCGGCAGACGACTCCGCTTTGACGCACGGCTTCGAACTGGGTGGCACGGTCTGGGGCAGGGGCATTCATGGCAGGTATCGCAAGCAAGGGGCGCACGGATGCGCCGGATGGAAAGTGCAAGGAGCTACAAGCGGCTAAAGGTGCAAGGCTCCCGGTATTATATGAGGCTGTCGCCATTTCAGCCGGGATGCCCCTGGTCAACACTGGGTGAGCCCGGCTTTGCCGCGGTGCATTGTGCGCCGCTACTCTCTCTTTTACATGAAACGTCTTTTCCTGCGGCTGGTGCTGGTCGCCGTGATTTTTACGATTGCCGCCGCCGGCGCCTTTGCCTGGTGGGCCAATCGTCCACTCACGCTGACTGCCTCGCCCATCGAGGTGGTGATCAAGCCCAACTCCAGCGTGGCCAGCGTTGGCCGCCAGATCCAGCGCGGCGGTGTGCAGATGGACCCTCGCCTGTTTGCGCTGCTGGTGCGGCTTACCGGCCACGGCGCCGACCTCAAGGCTGGCGGCTACGAGTTCGACAATAGCGCTACGCCGCTGTCGGTGATCGGCAAGATCGCCCGGGGCGAGGTCAACCACTATGTGCTGACCGTCATCGAAGGCTGGGAATTCCGCAAGATGCGCGCCGCCGTGGATGCGCACCCGGCGCTCAAGCACGATAGCCGCAGCCTGTCGGACGCGGAATTGATGAAGGCCATCGGCGCGCCCGAGCCGGGGCCGGAGGGCCTGTTCTTCCCCGACACCTACCTGTTCGCCCGTGGCAGCAGCGATCTCGAACTGTACAAGCATGCCTATCGCGCCATGCAGCGCCGGCTGACGGACGCCTGGAACGCCAGGGCGCCCGACCTGCCGTACAAGTCGCCTTATGATGCGCTGATCATGGCCTCGATCGTGGAGAAGGAAACCGGCCAGCAGGCCGAGCGAGCGCTGATTGCCGCCGTGTTCGTCAACCGGCTCAAGAAGGGCATGATGCTGCAGACCGATCCCACGGTGATCTACGGCATGGGTGAAGCGTTCGAGGGCAATATCCGCAAGCGCGACCTGCAGGCCGACACCCCTTACAATACCTACACACGCAACGGCCTGCCGCCCACCCCGATCGCATTGCCCGGGCTGGCCTCGCTGGCCGCCGCCACCGCGCCGGCCCCGTCCGACGCACTGTATTTCGTGGCGCGCGGCGACGGCAGCAGCCATTTCTCCAACTCGCTTCCCGAACACAATCGCGCGGTAGATAAATACCAGCGCGGTAAATAAGTCTCCCCATGCGCGGAAAATTCATCACATTCGAAGGCATCGACGGTGCCGGCAAGAGCACCCACGTGGAATGGGTGGCGGAGCGCCTGCGCGCCCGCCTGGCGGGCATCGCACCCGTGGTCACCACCCGCGAGCCCGGCGGCACCCCGCTTGGCGAGGATCTGCGGCAGTTGCTGCTGCATCGCAAGATGCACCTTGAAACAGAGGCCTTGCTGATGTTCGCCGCCCGCCGCGAACATATTGCCGAGGTCATCGAACCCGCTCTGACGCGCGGCGACTGGGTGGTTTCCGACCGCTTCACCGATGCCACCTTTGCCTACCAGGGCGGTGGCCGGGGCCTGCCGCGCGCACGGCTCGAAGTGCTGGAAACCTGGGTGCAGGATGGCCTGCAGCCCGATCTCACGCTGCTGTTCGACGTGCCGCTGGAAACCGCCAGCGCGCGCCTGGCCGGCGCCCGCGAGCCCGACAAGTTCGAGGCCGAATCGCGCGCCTTCTTCGAGCGCACGCGGCAGGAGTACCTGCGCCGCGCGGCGGAGTCCCCGCAGCGTTTCCGGGTCATCGACGCCACCAGGAGCATTCCCGAGATTCAGGTAGAGCTTGAGAAAATCCTTGCAACACTTTGAATTGGCAGCATTATTCGAGAATCGTGATCATGGTGGGGCTGGCCGAACCCGCCGTCACCTGTCGCTCGCGCTACCTGCGTAGTCACACCAAGTTTCAACCCTAACTCACTGATCCGCATGCTTTATCCCTGGCAGAAAGAAGACTGGCAACGGCTGAACGCGCTGCGCGAGCGGCTCCCGCATGCCTTGCTCATTCACGGCCAGCAAGGCATCGGCAAGCGCGACCTGGCGCTGCATTTTGCCCAGGGGCTGCTGTGCGAGACGCCGCGCCCCGATGGCCAGCCTTGTGGCACATGCTCCGCTTGCCACTGGTTCAGCCAGGGCAACCATCCGGACTTCAGCGTGGTGCGCCCGGAGGCCATGGAGGCGGCGGGCGACGCGGAGACGGATGAAAGCGGCAAGAAGAAAGCGCCCAGCAAGGTTATCCGCATGGAGCAGGTGCGGGCCCTGATCGAAACGGTCGGCATCGGCACGCACCGCGCCGGGCGGCGCCTGGTGGTGGTCTATCCGCTCGACGCCTTGCAGCATGAAGGCGCCAACGCCTTGCTCAAGACGCTGGAGGAGCCGCCGCCGTCCACCGTGTTCCTGCTGGTGACCGACCGGCTGGACCGCGTGCTGCCCACCATCCTGTCGCGCTGCCGCCAGTTTTCCGTACAACGGCCTACGGCCGACGCTGCCATGCGCTGGCTGAGCAGCCAGGGCGTGGGGGATGCCGAGGCGCAGCTGGCGCTGGCCGGCGGCTCGCCGCTGACCGCGCTGCATGCCGCCGAGGCCGAGGAGCAGCCGATGCAGCGCTGGCTGGTGAGCCAGCTTGGCGCGGGCGCCGGCTTCGATGCGCTGGCGGCGGCCGAGCAGGTGCAGAAGCTGCCGGTACCGTCGGTGCTTGGCATCCTGCAGCGCTGGACGTACGATCTGCTGTCGGCCCGCTTGGCCGCAACCCCAGGGCCGCGTTATTTTCCGCGCGAGCAGGCTGCCCTGGTGCGTTGCGCACAGGCTACGGATGCACACCGGTTGCAGGCGTTCTCTACGCGGCTGGTGGGCCACCGCCGCAGCGAGAACCATCCGCTGGCGGCTCGCCTGGTGATGGAGTCCGTGTTTCTGGAATACCGGCAGTTGTTTCAGTAAGTCGAATTCGTTGAACAAGTCCAATATGGCCTGAAGGCCAAAAGTCAGTAACAAGGGGTCAGTGATGAACACAGACGTGACAGGGGCACGGGGCGCCAGCGTTCCCGGGGCCGCAGGCTTGGCCGCCGCCGGCGGCATCGGGGCACCGACGGTCCCGGGCGCAGCTTCCCGGCCCAACGTGCTTTCGTTGTCGATCAAGGACCAGGCGGGCCTCTACGCGGCCTACATGCCTTTCCTGCATCGCGGCGGGATCTTTGTCCCGAGCAACCGGCCCTTTCGGCTGGGCGAGCAGGTCTTCCTGGTGCTCTCGCTGCTGGACCGGCCGCAGAAGTACCAGATCGCCGGCCAGGTGGCATGGATTACCCCGGTTGGCACGCCCAACAAGACGCCCGGCATCGGGATTCACCTGCCGGATGACGACAACGGCCGCAACCTGCGCCGCGCGGTGGAAGAGATCCTGGGCAAGACCATTGAGTCCGGTCGGCCCAGCCAGACGTTATAGCTGACCTTGGCTCTGTGTTTTAAGTCATTGATGTAGCTGGTTTTTTACCAAGACTTGTTTAGTCTGTCCTAGAAGAAATTCAACAATGCGTGATACCGCCTTTACCGTCCGTCCCGCGCTGCAGCGCGACCTGGCCAACATCGTCGCCATCTACAACAGCACCGTCGCTTCGCGCATGGTCACGGCGGACACCGAGCCCGTGGCGGTGGAATCGCGCCAGGCCTGGTTCGACGAGCATCAGCCGGAGCGACGTCCCTTGTGGGTGGCCGAGGACGGTGAAGGGCGCATGGCCGGGTGGCTCAGTTTTTCCGACTTCTACGGACGCCCGGCCTACGGCGCCACCGCCGAAGTCTCGATCTACCTGGACGCCACCCGCCGCGGGCAGGGCCTGGGGCGCTACCTGCTGCAGCAGGCCATCGCGCATGCGCCGCAGATCGGGGTCAATACGTTGCTGGGCTTCGTCTTTGGCCATAACGCGCCCAGCCTGGCCCTGTTCGCCTCGCTCGGCTTCGAGCGCTGGGGCAACCTGCCGCGCGTGGCCGTGCTCGATGGGGTCGAGCGCGACCTGATCATCCTTGGCCGGCATCTGACGAAGCCGGCTGAGTAGGACCGCACGCGAGCCAGGCGCGGCCATGCGGCTGGCGCGCTGGCACGACCATATACAATGGCGGGTGGCGCCCCCCCGCGGCGGCGTCTCTCTCCGGAAACCGCCCCCATGTTTGTCGATTCCCACTGCCATCTAGATTTCCCCGAACTGGCCGAGCGCCTGCCCGAATTGCTGGAGAACATGCGCGCCAACCAGGTGACGCATGCCCTGTGCATCTCGGTCACGCTGGAAGACTTCCCGCGCGTGCTGGCACTCGCCGAGCAGCATCCGCACCTGTATGCCACCGTCGGCGTGCATCCCGACTACGAGGAGGGCGAGGAGCCCACGCTGGAGCGCCTGCTGGCGCTGTCGGCGCATCCGCGGGTGGTCGGCACCGGCGAGACCGGGCTCGACTATTACCGTCTCGAAGGCCGCAGCATCGCCGACATGGAGTGGCAGCGGGAGCGTTTCCGCACCCATATCCGCGCCGCGCGGCAGACTGGCAAGCCCCTGATCATCCATACCCGTTCGTCTGCCGAAGACACCCTGCGCGTGATGCGCGAGGAAAGCGCGGGCGAAGCCGGCGGGGTGATGCATTGTTTCACCGAGAACTGGGAGGTCGCCCGGCAATCGCTGGATCAGGGTTTCCACATCTCGTTCTCCGGCATCGTCACCTTCAAGAACGCGGTGGAGTTGCAGGAAACCGCGCGCAAGATTCCGCTGGACCGCATGTTGATCGAGACCGATTCGCCGTACCTGGCGCCCGTGCCATACCGCGGCAAGACCAACCAGCCGGCCTGGGTGCGCCACGTGGGCGAGTTCATCGCCAACCTGCGCGGCATCCCGGTTGAGGAACTGGCGGAACGTACATCGGATAATTTCTTCCGTCTTTTCAAGCATATAGATAGGAAATCTCATGCTTAACATGAAATCTGTCCGACACCTCGCCGCTGTCGCCGCCATGCTGGCAGGCACCATGGCCTGGGCCACGCCTGTCGACGATATGCGCCATGCGGTGGAGTTCGATGACGTCAAGGCCGCCCAGAAGATGCTGGCGCGCGGGGTCAATCCCAACCTGGTGGATGCCAAGGGCAATCCCATGCTGGTGGTGGCGTTGCGCGAGAAGTCGCTGAAGGTGGCGGAGGCGCTGATCCGCGCGAAGGACATCGATTTCGACAAGGCCAATGCGGCCGGCGAGACACCGCTGATGATGGCCAGCCTGCAGAACGAGCTGGGCCTGGTCAAGCTGATGGTCGACCAGATGGAGGTCGAGATCAACAAGACCGGCTGGACGCCGCTGCATTACGCGGCGACCAACGGCAACAATGAGATCGTCAAGTTCCTGGTCGACCATGCTGCCTATATCGACGCGGAAAGCCCCAACGGCAGCACGCCGCTGATGATGGCGGCGCGCGGCGGGCATATCGAGACGGTCAAGCTGCTGCTTGAAGAAGGCGCCGACATGCGGCTGAAGAACCAGCAGGGCATGACCGTGATCGACTTTGCCGAGCGCTATCACCAGAAGGAGATCGCGGACGGACTGAGGTCGCGCTGGCAGAAGCTGTATCCGCAGACGCCGTTAAGCTCGCAGCCTCCGCAAAAGGGCTGGAACTGAGATAAAGAGAACGCGCCGGGCTAAAACCCGGCGCGTTTTTGCTTGGTTCTTGCCCAAGCGCCCACGCGTTCAGGCTTTCAAGCGTCGTCGGCCAGACGCACGCCGGTGAACTGCCAGCGCTGGTGTGGGTAGAAGAAATTGCGGTAGCTGGCGCGGATATGCGATTCCGGCGTGACGCAGGAACCGCCGCGCAGCACCATCTGGCTGCACATGAACTTGCCGTTGTATTCCCCCACGGCGCCGGCGCTAGGCCGGAAGCCCGGGTAGGGCTGGAAGGGGCTGGCAGTC
Organism: Cupriavidus sp. 8B; assembly: GCF_054589115.1. Classification (NCBI taxonomy): domain Bacteria; kingdom Pseudomonadati; phylum Pseudomonadota; class Betaproteobacteria; order Burkholderiales; family Burkholderiaceae; genus Cupriavidus; species Cupriavidus sp. 8B. Next base: position 151,248 of record NZ_BAAILO010000317.1, read on the forward strand.
CATTCCCACACGTCGCCAAACATCTGCCGCAACACGCCGGACGTATTCTGGCGATCGGGCAGGGGCCGAAGCACGCGTCCCTCGACAAAATTCCCGGTAGCCGGCAGGTTGCGCACGGCGTGCTCCCATTCCGCCTCGGTGGGCAGGCGGCGCTCGGCCCAGCGGGCAAAGGCATCGGCCTCATAGAAGCTGATATGCGTGACCGGGCTGTCCGGATCCACCGGCTGCATGCCGCGCAGGCTCATTTGCCACCAGGTGCCTTCGCGCTCCTCCCAGTACAGCGGCGCCTCGATGCCCTGTTCGCACACCCAGCGCCATCCATCCGACAGCCATAGCCCGGCGGTACGGTAGGCGCCATCCTCGATAAATTCGAACCACTGGTGGTTGCTGACCGGGTGCGAGCACAGCTGGTACGGCTGCAGCAGCACGTTGTGGCGCGGGCCTTCGCAATCGAAGGCAAAGCCGTCGCGGTCATGGCCGATGGCGACCACGCCGCCGGCAAAGCGGATCCATTCCGCAGCCGGGCGCGGATCGGCGATCACGGGCGCCAGCAGCTCCGGCGCGAAGGCCGGCTTCAGCGGGTTTTGTGCGAACAGATGCAGGATGTCGGTCAGCAGCAGCTCCTGGTGCTGTTGCTCGTGGTTCAGGCCAAGCTCGATCAGCGCCGCCTCGGCATCGGTCTGCGCGCTGGTCAGCAGCCCCAGCATGGTTTCGTCGACGGCCTCGCGGTAAGCCAGGATCTCGTCGAGCGACGGCCGCGACAGCAGGCCGCGGCGTGGCCGCGGGTGGCGGGCGCCGACGGATTCGTAGTAGGAGTTGAACAGGTAGCGATACTGCGGATCCAGCGGCTCGTAGTCCGGGATACGCGCCGTCAGCACGAACTCCTCGAAGAACCAGGTGGTATGCGCCAGATGCCATTTGGCGGGGCTGGCGTCGTCCATGGACTGCACCGTGGCGTCGGCGTCGGTGATGTCGGCGACCATGGCCTCGGTGGCCGCGCGTACGTGGCGGTACTTGGACAGCAGGGCTGGCTCGTGCGGCGGATGTACGGCGCTGGCAGGCAGCAGGGCAGAGGACATGCGGGCTCCCGGATCGGACTATGCATCTGCCGCGGATGCCGCTTTGGGCTGCGGCTGGCCGTGGCGTGTGGATTGCGGACAGGTTCCGACCCAGGCCTGCACAACAAGGCCGCGCGGGCTTCCCCCTGGATGGACATGCACCGAAACCGCTAAGGCGTTCGGAACCATCATAGACCCGATCGCGCGGTGGGCATAGCAGGCTCGCGCCTACAAGAATCCGTAGCAGGGCGCGGCGCTGCAAGACACGCGGGCTCAAGCGCAAAACGCCCGCCGGCATGACTGCGGGCGGACGTTTTGCGCTTCGGCGGTGCGGCGCGAGGCCGCCGCGCCGCGATCAGGCTGCCAGGGCTGCCACGGCGCCGTTGGCGGCGACCAGGCTGGCTTCGCGGGCTTCGGGGCCCATTGCCAGGCCGTGGGCGCGCACGTACGTGATGTCGGTCATGCCCAGGAAGCGGAACACCACGTCCACGGTCTGTTCATGCAGGTCCAGGGCGTTGGCGTCCTGGCGCACGCCGCCGCGCGACGAAACCACGATCACGCGCTTGCCGCCGGCCAGGCCGACCGGGCCGGTCTCGGTGTACTTGAAGGTGCGGCCAGCCTGGGCGATGCGGTCGATCCAGGACTTGAGCTGGCTGGGGATGCCGAAGTTGTATTGCGGCACACCGACGACCAGCACATCGGCTTCGAGGAATTCCTTGAGGAAGGCTTCGGTGCGTTGCAGCTCGCTCTCCTGCACGGCGTTGAGGCCGTCCTTCGGGCCGCCCAGCACGGGCAGCAGCGCGCCGGACAGGTGCGCCGGTGCGTCCTGGTCCAGGTCGCGCACGGTCAGGGTGGCTTCAGGGTGCTTGGCGCGCAGGTCGGCAACCACCTTGGCGGTCAGGCTACGGGAAGCGGAATGGCCGCCAAGTACGCTCGAGTCGATTTGCAAGATCTTCATGTTCATCTCCACTGGGGTTCGGGTTGGATGAATGAAAGATAGCGGTCTGCCATTGATGCCGGTAGTGGGGCAAAATAGAACTTATTGTTCCAGGGGCAGAACGCAAGCCGAGCTGCTACCCTGGCGCGCTCCTTTCCCCAAGGATGACCCATGCAAGACCTGAACGACCTTTCGCTGTTTGCCCAGGTGGTCCAGCACGGCAGTTTCTCGGCCGCGAGCCGTGCCAGTGGCGTGCCGAAGTCACGGCTAAGCCGGCGCATTGCCCAGCTGGAGCGCGACCTGGGGGTGCAATTGTTGCGCCGGACCACCCGGCAGGTGCGCGTGACGCCCATCGGCGAGGCCTACTACGAGCGCTGCCGCGCCATGCTGGCGGAGGCGGAAGCGGCGCGTGAAGTGATCGAGCAGGCTCGTGACCAACCCGGAGGCACCCTGCGCGTGAGTTGTCCCGTGGCGATTGCCCAGAACCTGCTGGCGCCCGCCATCGGGCATTTCATGCAGGCCAACCCCGGTGTGCGCATCGAACTGGAAGCCACCAACCGCCGCGTGGACGTGATCGCCGAAGGCTTCGACCTGGCGCTGCGGGTGCGCGAGGTGATGGACGACTCGTCGCTGGTGGTGCGCACCTACGGCGAGAGCCCGCTCATGCTGGTAGCCAGCCCGGCGTTGCTGGACAGCATCGGCCGCCCGCGCACGCCCGAGGCGCTGGACGGCATGCCCGGCGTCAACCAGAAGCCGCACGACGGCAAGCATGTCTGGACGCTGACCTGCAATACCGGGCAATCGATCTACGTGCCCTACGACCCGCGCCTGGTCACCGACGAATTCGCCTTGCTGCGCGCGGCGGCCATCGCGGGCGTGGGCGTGGCGATGCTGCCGCGCATGTTCTGCCGCGATGCCATCGAGACCGGGGAGCTGGAGGTGCTGCTGCCGCAGTGGATCATGCCGGTCGGGACGCTGCACGCGGTCTTTCCCTCGCGCAAGGGCATGCCGCCGGCGCTGCGGCGCTTCCTGGATTTCCTTGCCGACATCCTGCCCGAAACGGCTTGGAAGGCGGGCATGCAGCCGCTGCGCCAGCCGGGCATGCACCGGCCCATCGGCCAGATCTGAGACGTGCGCGCAACTTGTGCCTTTACCTTCACGGCGCGGCGCACTAAGGTAAATATGCATGTCGCGCGTGGAGCCAGAGGCGCTTCGGCTCCAGGCGGCACATTCGCGCTTTCGTTTTCTGATCCGGACAAGGAGTGACGACCATGAGTGGTTCTCAGCCATCGCAGGACCTGGGCAAGGCGGTATTGCGGATCGTGCTTGGCGTGCTGGTCCTGCTGCACGGGATCTCCAAGCTCATCGCCGGGCCGGGGTTCGTGACGCAGGTGGTGACGCAGGCCGGACTGCCTCCGGCGCTGGCCTATGGTGTCTACATCGGCGAGGTGGTGGCGCCGGTCCTGCTGATCCTCGGCTTGTGGGCCCGGGTCGCCGCGCTGATCGTGGTCGTCAATATGCTGGTGGCGGTGGGCCTGGTGCATATGAAGCAGCTAGCCATGCTGGCGGACACCGGTGGCTGGGCGCTGGAGCTGCAAGCGATGTTCCTGGGCGGCGCCATCGCGGTCGCGCTGCTGGGCGCGGGGCGCCTGAGCGTAGGCGGCATCAGCGGCAAGTGGAACTAGCGTAGCTGCCCGCAGCGCTGCGGGGCGCCCTCAGGGCGTCCAGCGGCCCAGCGTTTCGGCCACGAACATGTCGGGCGGCAGGGCGGGGGACCACAGGTAACCCTGGCCAAGGTCGCAGCCCAGGGCTTGCAGCGCGTCGCGCTGCGCGGGGGTTTCAATGCCCTCGGCCACGCATTCCAGCTTGAGGTCGCGCGCGAGGTTGATGACGTTGCGGCAGATCGCCGCGCGCTGGCTGTTGCCCGGCACCGCCACCACGAACGAGCGGTCGAGCTTGATCTGGGTGAAGGGCAGGTCCGCCAGCAGCTTGAGGGTGGCGATGCCGATCCCGAAATCGTCGATGGCCACGCCGTAGCCAAGCAGGCGCAGGCGGTTCAGCGCAATCGATAGGGCACGGGTGTCGTTTACCGGGTAGCCCTCGGTCAATTCGATATTCAGCAACTGGCGCGGCATGCCGCTGGCTTCCACCATGGCGTCGAAGGCGTCGAGCACGCCGGGCCGGCACAGCGTCTGCGCGGAAGCATTGATGCTCAGCGGGATGCGCACGCCGCGCGCCAGCAACTGGCGCTGCACCGAAAGGCATTGCTGGCCCGCCAGCTGGAAGATGGCATCGGCCTCGCCCAGCGCCTCGAGCCTCGGGATGAAGAGGTCGGGCCGGATCAGCCCCATGGTCGGATGGCGCCAGCGGCAAAGCGCTTCCGCGCCGGCCAGTGCGCCGGTGCTGATCCTGAACTGCGGTTGCAGCATGATGAAAATGGCGCCGGGCGTCTGCATCGCTGCCAGCAGGTCGCGGTCGTCCGGCTGGCTTGGCGCGGCAGCCGGGGCTTCGGCGGTGAGGTCGCGCTCCAGCGCATCCTGCAGGATTTCTTCCAGCACCACCGCCGAGATCGGCTTGCGCACCGCGCGCACATGGGCGAGCCCAACTGAATCGGCCAGGCTCACGTGGGAATCGATGATGTCGTCCTGCAGCGCGGACACCCATACCCACAGGGGCTGGGCGCCGGCGAAGGCGTGGTCCTTGCGCCGGGTCAGCTCGTCCATCATGCCGGGCCCGTTGAGCCCCGGCATCTCGATATCGCAGAGCACGAGGTCGACCTTGCGCGCGGCCAGCAGGTCCAGCGCGATGCGGCCGTCGGCGGCGCAATGCACGTCGCTCACGCCCAGCTGGGTCAGCAACTGTTCCGCCGCCAGCAACTGGAACGGGTGGTCATCGACCACCAGGGCGGACAGTCCGGCGTAGCGCGTCTGCATGGTTGGCTCGGGATTGGGGCGATGGAAATCGGCCGATGAGAACGGCCGAGTGGATTCGAGGCAGGCTTCGTCCATATTAGCGCACATGCCGCGCCGCGGGCACGCCATCGTACGGGCGGATGCCGACGCCAGCGCGCGTGGTTCGCGTGGCGGGGAAGGGCGCCTGGTGCTGGAAAACAGGCGATATTCCGTTGCGCGTGCCATCTTGGGCGGAAACGCCGCGCCCAGACCCGCTACAATCGTCGCCCGAGGTATTTGATGATGGCGTTTCGATAATGGGTTTTGGCTGGTTCGGATTTTCGACCTTGTGGCTTGTGCCGCTGGTGTGGCGCCAGGTGGCGCGCCTGCTCGCCGGCGAGCGCCGGTTCTTCAGTGGACGCGGCACGCTGCGGGTATGGCTGGGCACGTTGATCGTGCTGTGTGCAAGCGCCTCGCTCGAAGCGCTGACAGGCGCGGCGGGCGAGGGCGGCATGGCGGGCAGCACGTCGGGCGGCAGCGCCGGGCGCGCGCTGGGCACCCTGGTTTCCGGCATGTTTGGCTGGAGCGCCAGCCTGCTGCTGATGCTGGGCGTGCTGGCCCTGGCCGCGCCAATGGTGTTTGGCGAAACCTGGCGCAGCCTGTTCCTGCGCAAGCCCAGCTTGCCTGAGCCGGACGAGGCCGACATGGCGCCCCTGCGCACGCCCGCCCGCACCGCGCGCGAGCCGGACAGCTGGGAGACCACCCACCTCGGCGCCACGCATACCGCCGTGCCGGGCTCGACCGATTACGTGCCCCGCCACAAGGGCATCGAAGCCGTATCGGCGCGGCGTCAGCCGGTCTGGCAGCCGCCGGCGCGCACCCGCAATTCGCCGCCGCAGCCGGGCGAGATCTGGCTGCAGCAGGCCGGGCCGCCGGGCGCCGCCAAGCCTGAGTACCCCGCGCCCGTATCTCCGCCGCCTGCAGCCAAGGCGCCCGTCAGGCCGGCGCCGCTGCGCACCCCCAGCCAGCCGCAAGCCACCAGTCCGGCAACCGCCCGCACGGCATCCGCCGCGGCGTCGGCTGCGGCGGCCAGTGCCGCGGGGGCAGTGCAGGCGCGCGCCGCCAGTCCTGCCCCGGCAGCGGCTGCACGCGCGACCGTGGTCAGCGGCCCCGTGCGCCAGCCGCAGATGAGCGCACGCTCGGCCATCACGACACTGCCGCAAGCCAACGCGCGACCCGCCCAGCCCGCTGCGGCAAAGAGCGTGACGACGGCTGCCGCGGTGCCGCCGGCTGTCATGCCGGTTGCGCAGGATGACGTAGCGCGCAAGCAGCAAGGCGAACAGGTTGCCGCCCTGCAGGCGCGGCCGGCGGCGGAAGAGCCGGCCAGCCAGGCGCAGGAAACCGAGGTGCTGGAGGCCGAGGCAGCCCCCGCAGTGGCGCCCGCCGAGCCGCAGGCTGTGGCGGTGCTATCCCCCGAGGATGTTGCCATTCCCGCCGCACCCGCCACCGCACCCGCTGACGCCCCGCAGGTTGCGCAGCCGCGCGCGGAATCCGCCGGGGAAGGCGCGACGCCCTCCGTGACGTTGGACGAACTCCGCCTGGAAGCCGAGGCGCTGATGGCGGAACTGACCGCACTGGCCGGCGCCTGGAAGTCGACGCGGCCTGCTGCTCCGGCTGCTCCGGCTGCTCCGGCTGCTCCGGCGGCCGATGCGCAGCCTGAGCCGGAAGCCGCCGTTGCTGTCGCCGAGGCAGCCACCGATGTGGTCACCGATGTGGTCACCGATGCGGTAAGCGGGGAGGCAGCGCCGGTCGTGGCCGAGGCATCGATCGAAAGCCCGGTGGAAGTGACAGCCGAAGCCAATGGTGAAGTTGTTGACGAGGCGTCCGCCGTGGATACCGGGGCGGCTGTCCCGGCCGAGTCCGAGGCGGTTGCATTGCCAGGTGCTGCCCTTGCGCCCCAGGCGGACGAACCGGCAATCGCTCAGGAGCCGGAAGGCGCCGCCGAGCCGGCCGCGGACGCCAAAGTCGAAGCCAAAGTCGAGCCTGAAGTAGCAGCACAAGCGGCTCCGGAGGCCGACGCCGCTCCCAACATCGTATTCATTCCGGATGCCGAAGCCGACTCCGACTCCTACATCGAGCCTGCGGCCGAACCCGAAGACACCACGGAAGAGATCGCCGAAGGCGTTCTCGATGCCAATCTGCTGGTCGAGCACCGCAGCGAGGACAGCGCTCCCAATCCCGAGCCCGCGGTAGAAGAAGCGCCGGCCCCGTTGCCCGAAACATTGCCAGCCGCGCCGCCGGCGCCCAAGCCGCGCATCGTTCTGCCGGCCGTGGTCGGCAAGGTGGTGGCGCTCGATGCGCCGGTAGCCGCCGCGGTATCCGCGGCACCCGCAGCGAGCGCAGTGCCGGCGTCGCAAGTCATTGCCGTCACGCCGCCGCCTTCCCGTATTTCGGACTACCGCTTGCCGGACCTAGGTTTGCTGGAAACCGCCACGGCCGACATCCAGCAGGTGACCGAGGAGCAGTTGCAGGAAACCGGCAACCTGATCGCGCAGCGCCTGGCGGAGTTCAAGGTGCCGGTGTCGGTGGTCGGCGCCTCGGCCGGCCCGGTCATCACGCGTTTCGAGGTGGATCCCGCCATGGGCGTGCGCGGCGCGCAGGTGGTGGGCCTGATGAAGGACCTGGCGCGGGCGCTGGGCGTGACCTCCATCCGCGTGGTCGAGACCATTCCCGGCAAGACCTGCATGGGGCTGGAGCTGCCGAACGCGCGGCGCCAGATGATCCGCCTGTCCGAGATCGTGGCCGCCTCGTCGTTCCTCGCGCATAACTCGCATCTGGTGCTGGCGATGGGCAAGGACATCACCGGCAACCCGGTGGTGACCGATCTTGCGCGCGCGCCGCACTTGCTGGTGGCCGGCACCACCGGCTCGGGCAAGTCGGTCGCGGTCAACGCCATGATCCTGTCCTTGCTGTACAAGGCCACGCCGGACGATGTGCGCCTGATCATGATCGACCCCAAGATGCTGGAGCTATCGGTCTACGAAGGTATCCCGCACCTGCTCTCGCCGGTGGTGACCGACATGAAGCAGGCCGCGCACGCGCTGAACTGGTGCGTGGGCGAAATGGAAAAGCGCTACCGCCTGATGTCGGCGCTGGGCGTGCGCAACCTGGCCGGCTTCAACCAGAAGATCCGCGCCGCCGAGGCCGCGGGCGAGCACGTGCCCAATCCGTTCTCGCTCACGCCCGATGCGCCCGAGCCGCTGCGCACGCTGCCGTTCATCGTGGTGGTGATCGACGAGCTGGCCGACCTGATGATGGTGGCCGGCAAGAAGATCGAAGAGCTGATCGCGCGTCTGGCGCAGAAGGCCCGCGCCGCCGGCATCCACCTGATCCTGGCCACGCAGCGCCCGTCGGTGGACGTGATCACCGGCCTGATCAAGGCCAATATCCCCACCCGGGTGGCATTCCAGGTCTCGTCCAAGATCGACTCGCGCACCATCCTTGACCAGATGGGCGCCGAGAGCCTGCTGGGGCAGGGCGACATGCTGTTCCTGCCGCCGGGCACCGGCTATCCGCAACGCGTTCACGGCGCCTTTGTGGCCGATGACGAAGTGCACCGCGTGGTGGAGCACTGGAAGCAGTTCGGCGAGCCCGACTACGACGAGGCCATCCTCGCGGGCGATCCTGGCGAGGCCGCAGCGTCGGACCTGTTCGGCGAAGGCGGTGGCGATGCGGAGGCCGACCCGTTGTACGACGAAGCCGCCTCCTTCGTGCTCACCAGCCGCCGGGCGTCGATTTCCGCCGTGCAGCGCCAGTTGCGCATCGGCTACAACCGTGCCGCGCGCCTGATCGAGCAGATGGAAGTGGCGGGACTGGTTTCGCCGATGGGCCGCAATGGTGCGCGCGACGTGCTCGCGCCGGGCCCGGGCGAATGACGTTGACGGCAGGCGTGCCGCTCAACCGGAGACGATGATGGATGCCAAGGGCAACCCGCCGCCTGTGCCGCAGGGGAACCTGCTGGCGCAGGTGCCGGTGGACCGGACTGCCGAGCGCTTCGACGCCTTGCTGGAGCGGCCCGGCCTGAAGATCGAGCGCATCGTCTCGAACGGCCAGGCCAGCCCAAAGGGCTTCTGGTACGACAGCGCGCAGGACGAATGGGTGCTGCTGGTGAGCGGCAGCGCCGGCCTGCATATCGAGGGCGAGGCCGAGCCGCGCAAGCTTGCGTGCGGCGACTATCTGCATCTGCCGGCGCATTGCCGGCATCGCGTGGCGTGGACCGATGCGCAACAGCCGACCGTCTGGCTGGCGGTGCATTGCAGTGCTCCAAGCCAGATTGAAGGCTAGCGTCAAGCGAGCGCCGGCCCTCTCCCCCGGCCCCTCTCCCACTGCGTGGGAGAGGGGAGCAAACCGAGCGATCCGCAAGCGTATAGCCTCAATCTCTCGCAGGCTTAGCTCCCCTCTCCCGCGTGCGGGAGAGGGGTTGGGGGAGAGGGCGGGCGCGAGCCGAAGCCGGCAGCGTTTACCACCACCTCAGCCCCCGTCAACCGGAAACACCGGCTCCCCCAGGTTCAGCATCAACCGGTTCGCCCACGCAAAGATCGCGATCGAGTGAATCAGGTCGAGGATCTCTGCGTCGCTCACGCCCACCTCGCGCAGCGCGCGCAAGGTGTCGGCGTTGACCGCATCCGGCCGCTCGGTCAGCGCGATCGAGAACTTCGAGATCGCCTGCTCGCGCGCGGTGGTGCCCGCCGTATGCGGGTCCTCGAAGACCTGGGTGATCACATCGTTGCGCTTGGCCAGTTGCTCGAAGCGCTGGGCATGCACCGACGCGCAGTACACGCAGCCGTTGATGCGCGACACCACCGTGCTGGCCAGCTCCCGCTCGGCGCGCGCCATGCCGCCGGGGGCGTACATGATGGCGTTGAAGGCCGTGGAGCGCTGGCGCAGGATCTCGGGCTGGTGCACCAGGAACAGGTAGTAGTCCGATACCTTGGCTTTGGGATGGCTTTCTTCCAGCACCGCGACCTGCTCGGGCGTGGCCTGGTCCACCTGTACCACGTCCAGCCAGGCCTTCCAGTCAAGTACTTCGTTGGTGAAGCCGTTTGCCTTGATGGGTGCGCTCATGCCGCGGCCTCCTGGGATTGCAGGGTTTTCAGGGCCTTCAGGCCGGCTACCAGGCGCACCTGGTAGGACAGGAATGCAATCAGCTGGGCCAGCGTCACCACGTCAGGCGTGGCCAGGCCGGCGGCGGGCAGGGCCTTGAGGGCGGCTTCGTCGCCGGCGACCGGGTTCTCGATCAGGGTGCGGGTGAAGGCGAGGATGGCGCGCAGGCGCGGATCGGCCAGCGATTCCGGATCGCCTTGCCCGGCCACGGCGACCAGGGCGGCATCGGCGCCGGCCTGCGCCAGGCGCGCGCTGTAATGCGCAACCAGTTCCGGCGCGGGTGTCAGGCGCGCGGCATAGAGCGCCACCAGCAGGCGCTCGGTCAGCGGCAGGCCGGGCAGGGCGGGATCGAACAGCGCGTCATAGCTGCCTTGCGTGGAGGCGGCGACTTTCTCGCGCTGATGGCGCAGTGCATGGGTGGCCGAGCCGGCGGCGAGGCCGGCTGCGTGGTCCACCACGTCGGCGGTGGCTGGGTTGGCTTGGGTCATGATGGGTTCTCGGTCTTGACTCAGTGATTTTGTTGTTCGGTCGTTCAGGCCTGGCCGGCATGGCTGGCGACCGCACGCGCCAGGAACTCGCGCACGCCGATCCACGATTGCTCGTCCGCCACGGCATTCGCCGCCGGTGTGCCGCCCGTGGTGCTGATGCGCCTGGACGCCGGATGCGCATAGACCATCTGCGTGGTCGGCACGTAGGGGAAGAGGATGGCATGGCCCGCCTCCTCGAAATCCAGGTGCCTGACCGCATGCGGATGCCCGGCCTCGGCCAGCTTGTCCGCCACCATGCGCGAATACAGGCTGGAAGGCCAGGAGCCGTCGTCGGTGCCCGACAGCAGCATCACCGGCCCGCGGATATCCTCGACCCGGATGCGGGCGCGCGCCACCGCGTCGGGGTCTTGCAGCGCGGTCAGGATGGCGCGTTCATGCCGGTGCGGCGCCGGGCCTTCGTCAAAGGGCGCCCAGCTTGCCGTACGGTTGTTCTCCCACACATGCGGCAGCGGCTTGCCGTGGTGCAGCCAGGCCGGGCCTTCGCGGCCGATGGCGGGGGCGGCGGCGTTCTGCGCGCTGTGCACCACCGCGCCGGGCACGTAGCCGATCACCGCCGAGACCAGTTCGGGGAAGGTCGCACCCAGCAGCAGCACAAGCTCGCCGCCGCGCGACTGGCCCGACAGCGCGATGAAATCGTGCGCCGGCCGGACGTGTTCGCGGATCCAGTGCAGGCCTCGCTCGAAGTATTCCAGAGGCGTATTGGAGATGTAGTCCGATAGCCCCGGCGCCTTGAAGTACGCCAATGCCAGCGCGGCGTACCCGCGCGAGGCATAGAGCGCGGCGCGCGGTTCGTTGATGCCGCCGCCCGAGCCGTTGAGCACCATCACCGCCGGATGCGGGCCGGGGCCCGCGGGCAAGTAAAGCGTGCCGACCAGGCCGTCCTCGCGTACTTCCCGGCGGGTCACACCGGCAGCCGCCAGGCGCTGCACCAGTTCGCCGTTTGTTTCGCCGCCGCCTGCCCGCACCGTGACCTCGGTCACGAGCGGCCGGGTGGCGTCGGCATGGAATTGCTCGCGGCTGTCGCTGTCGACCGGGCGCTGCGACCACAGCAGGCCCATGGCGCTCACGCCGGCGTAGCTGCCCGACAGCGGCGCGTCGCGCTCCAGGTCCACGGTGCCGGCGGCGTTTGCCACGAACACGGCTTCGCTGGCCCAGGGGATATCCCGGCCGCGCAGCGTGCGCGTGGCGATGGCGATGGTTTCGCCGGGGCGCAGGCCCGATACGGAAATCCGCCGCGCGACGTCGATCAGGTCGTCGGCCGGCGTGATGTGAAGCTGTGCCATGTTCGCTCCGCCTTACTTGCCGTCGCGCGTGACCATCATCGCCGCAGTGCGGTCGCTGGTCATCGGCGCAACCTTCAGGCCCTTCCTGGCGGCCCAGATGTTCTGGTAGTGGTAGAGCGGCAGCACGCCTACATCGTCCGACACCAGCTTGACCGAGCGGCGCAGGATGGCTTCGCGCTTGGGCACGTCGAACTCGGCGGTGGATTCGTCCAGCGTCTTGTCCACGGCCGGGTTGCTGTAGTGGCCCCAGTTGGAGGCGCCCAGGCCCTTCTTGGCATCCACGGTGGCCAGCACGTTGACCAGCGCATAGCTGGCCTCGCCGGTGCCGTTACCCCAGGCCAGCATGCTGACCGCGTATTCGTTCTTGTTGGCGCGGCCGGCGTAGACCGACCAGGGCACCACTTCCACCTGGGTCTTGACGCCGATGCGGGTCCAGAACTGGGCTACCGCCTGCGCGGTCTCGGGGCCTTGCGGATAGCGGTCGTTCGGCGCGTGGATGGTCAGCTTGAAGCCATCCTTGAACCCGGCCTCGGCCAGCAGCTTCTTGGCCTGCTCCGGATCGTAGGGAATGTCCTTGACCTCCGGGTTGTAGCCGAAAGTGCTCTTGGGCATCCACTGGTTGGCCACGCTGGCGGTGTTCTGCAGGATGCGGCCCACCACCGCCTGGCGGTTGATGGCCAGCGACAGCGCGCGGCGCACGCGCACGTCCAGCAGCGGGTTCTTGTCGAGCGGCTTGCCGGCGTTATCGGTGATGTACGGATTTGGGCCGGGCTTGAAGCTCGGCTGCAGCAGCATCACGCGCAGGCCGGCGTAGGGAAACACGCTGACGTTGGGCGATTGCTCGAGCTTGGCCAGGTCGGAGACCGACACCTTGTCGATCACATCGACGTCGCCGGACAGCAGCGCGGCGGTGCGGGCCGGGCCGTTGTTGATATAGCGGTAGTTGACCTGCTGCCAGGCCGGCTTGCCGTCCCAGTAGCCGTCATTGCGCGCCATCATCACGCGGTCGCCTGGCGTGTAGGAGATGAACTTGTACGGGCCGGTGCCGACCACGGCACGGCCGCTGTTGTAGTCCTCGGTGCTGGCCTTCTCGCCCACATGCTTGCTGACGATATGGATCGATGCCAGGTTCAGCGGCAGGTCCGGGTTCGGGATATTGGTCTTGATGACCAGGGTGTACGGGTCCTTGGCGTTCATCGACTCGATGGTGCGCAGGTAGCCCGCGTACGACGCCACGCTGCCCGGCACATTGCGCGCGCGCTGGTAGGAGAAGATGACGTCCTCCGCGCCGAAGGGCTTGCCATCCTGCCACTTCACATCGCGGCGCAGCTTGAATTCCCAGGTCTTGTCGTCCAGCGCCTTCCACGACAGGGCCAGCCCCGGTTGCAGCTTGTTGTCCTTGTTCTCGATCAGCAGGTCCCAGAAATGCAGGTCCACCGAACGGTCGCCGGCGTGGTTATTGAGCTGCGGGTCCAGCGACGAAAGCGGATCGGCAAAGGCGATCGACAAGGACTGCGCGCAGGCCGCGCCGGCGCAGAGCATGGCGGCAACGGTGGCGCTGATCGAGAGGGACAGCAGGCGTTTCATGGGCAGGTTTCCTCGGGGCGATGAGAGTATTTGAGAAGCGTGGCGCGCATTAGCCAACCTCGTTCAGGTGGCAGGCGCTGAGATGGTTCACGGCGATGCCGCGCAGGCGCGGCACCTCGGTCCGGCAGCGCGCCATGGCATGCGGGCAGCGCGGATGGAAGTGGCAGCCCGGCGGCGGCGCCAGTGGGCTGGGAATCTCGCCCTTGATGGCGGTGAAGGTCTTGTGGCGCGAGTCCAGGCGCGGGATTTCCGCCAGCAGCGCTTGCGTGTACGGGTGGTTGGCCTGCCGGAAGATGTCTTGCGTCGGCGCGCTCTCCACCACGCGGCCCAGGTACATGATGACCACGCGGTCCGATACATGCTCCACCACGCCAAGATCGTGGCTGATAAAGAGATAGGTCAGGCCAAGCTGCTCGCGCAGGTCCATGAACAGGTTGAGCACCTGCGCCTGGATCGACACGTCCAGAGCAGCCACCGCCTCGTCGCACACCAGCAATTCCGGCTGCACGGCGAGCGCCCTGGCAATGCCGATGCGCTGGCGCTGCCCCCCGCTGAACTGGTGCGGGTAGCGCTGGCGCAGCACCGGATCCAGCCCGGCGCGCTCCAGCTGCGCGCTAACGTAATCGTCGAAGCGGGCCGCGTCCACCAGCCCGTGCAGCCGCGCGCCTTCGCCGACGATGCGATCCACGCGCAAGCGGGGATTCAGGCTGGCGTACGGATCCTGGAACACCATCTGGATCTTCAGCCGCAGTGCGCGGCGCTCGCTCGCATCCAGGCCCTCGATGCTTTGGCCATCCACACGGATCTGCCCAGCAGACGGCTGCAGCAGGCCGGCCACCATGCGGCCAAGCGTGGATTTGCCGCAACCGGATTCGCCGACCAGGCCAACCACTTCGCCCCGGCGGATCTGCAGGTCCACGCCGTCCACCGCGTGAGTGACGGGCGCGGGCTCCGACCAGCCCATGCGCTGCAGTGCGCGGCCAAAACGGCCGGGATGCTGCTCGCCAAAGCGCTTGGCGAGACCATGAGCGTCGATCAGGGCGGGCAATTGTGGCGCCTCGCCGGCAGCGTGTTCAGTCGGCTTCATGCGAACTCCGCGGCAACGGCCGGCTGGCCCGGATGGAAACAGCGTACCTGGCGCATGGCTTGCGGCGAGGTGATGACGGGCGCCTGCCCGCAGGCACTGGACACGCGCGGGCAGCGTGCCGCAAAGGCGCAGCCCGGCGGCATCGTCAGCAGGTTGGGCGTCATGCCGGGAATCTGGCGCAGCCGCTGGCCGCGCTTGTTCAGGCTCGGCAGGCTGCCGATCAGGCCGGCGGTGTAGGGGTGCAGCGGATGGTCCAGCACGGCGTCGACCGGGCCCTGCTCCACGATGCGGCCGGCATACATCACGGCGACTTCATCGGCCAGGCCGGCTACGACGGACAGGTCGTGCGTGATCCAGATCAGCGCGGTGCCATGCTGGCGCGCCAGCTTCTGCACTTCGGACAGGATCTGCGCCTGGATGGTGACATCCAGCGCGGTGGTCGGCTCGTCGGCAATGATCAGGTCGGGCCGGTGCAGCATGGCGATGGCAATCGCCACGCGCTGGCGCATGCCGCCGGAGAGCTGGTGCGGGTAGGCGCGCAGGCGTTCCTCCGGGCTGGGGATGCCCATCATGCCCAGCGTGTCGCGTGCCAGTTCGCGGGCCTGCTTGTGGCTGGCGGGGCTGTGCGCGCGCACGGCCTCGATCATCTGCGCGTCCACCCGCATCACCGGATTGAGCGTCATCATCGGATCCTGGAAGATCATCGCGATGCGGTTGCCCTGCAGCTGGCGCAGCTCCGCTGGCCGCATGCTGGTCAGCTCCCGGCCCTGGAACAGGATCTCGCCGCCGACGATGCGTCCCGGCGCGTCGACCAGGCCCATGATGGAAAAGCCCGTGACCGATTTGCCGGAGCCGGATTCGCCCACCAGCCCGAGGATGCGGCCGCGCGGCACGGTGAAGGAGACGTCGTCCACTGCCGGCAGCACGCCCGCGCGGGTTTCGAAGTGCGTGCGCAGATGGCGGACTTCCAGCGTCGGCGCGGCGTTGTTGATGTCCGGCGTGGTCATTTCTGCAACCTCGGGTTGAGCACGTCGCGCAGGCGGTCGCCCACCAGGTTGATGGCCACCACCGTGACCAGCAGCGCGATGCCGGGGAAGAAGCTGATCCAGTATTCGTCGGACAGCATGAACTGGTAGCCGTTGGCAATCAGCAGGCCTAGGGAGGGCTCGGTCACCGGCACGCCCAGGCCGAGGAAGGACAGGGTAGCCTCCAGCGTGATGGCGCGCGCCACCTGCAGCGAGGCAATGACGATCAGCGGCGGCAGGCAGTTCGGCAGGATATGGCCCACCACGATGCGCCAGTTGGAAATGCCCTGGCCGCGCGCGGCTTCCACGTATTCCCGCCGGCTTTCCACCAGCGCCTGGCCACGCGCGGCGCGCGCATAGTAAGCCCACTCCAGGATCACCAGCGTCAGCACCACATTGGTCACGCCCTTGCCGAGGAAGGCCAGGATCATCATCGCGACCAGGATCGATGGGAACGACAGCAGCAGGTCCACGGTGCGCATGATCACGCTGTCCACGCGCCCGCCGGCATAAGCGGCCAGCAGGCCGAGCAGGGTACCGATGACGCCAGCGATCAGCGCCGAGCCCACGCCCACGCTCAGGCTGATGCGCAGGCCGTAGAGGATGCCGGAGAAAATGTCGCGCCCCTGGCCGTCGGTGCCGAGCCAGTAGCTGTAGGTGCCGGTGCCGCTCGGCGTGCCGGGCGCAAGGCGCGCGTCCATGACGTCGAGCTGGAGCAGGTCGTATGGATTCTGCGGCGTGACCAGCGGCGCGAAGACCGCGGCCAGCACCAGGATCACCAGCAGCACCAGGCCGAACACGGCGGTGCGCGAGGCGAAGAAATCCGCCGCCATGCGGCGCCACGGCGATTCGCGGCGCAGCGCCTGGGGCGCCGCCGCAGCGGCGGCAGCGGTGTTGTCGATGGCGCTCATGTGGCGGCCTCCAGCCGCACGCGCGGGTCGAGCAGCTTGTAGAGAATGTCCACTATCAGGTTCAGCGTGACGAACAGGCACACCACCACGATCAGGTAGGAAACGATCACCGGGCGGTCCAGCGCGTTGATGCTGTCGAGGATCAGCTTGCCGGCGCCGGGCCAGGCGAAGATGCTCTCGGTCACCACCGCAAACGCGATGGTCGAGCCGAACTCCAGGCCCAGCACGGTGACCAGCGGAATCATCGTGTTGCGCAGCACATGGCCCAGCACCACCCGGATCGGCGACAGGCCCTTGGCGCGCGCGAACTTGACCCAGTCCTGCGGCAGCACCTCGCGCACGCCGGCGCGGGTCAGCCGCAGCACCAGCGAGACCTTGAACAGCGACAGGTTGATGGCCGGCAGGATCAGGTGGCGCAGGCCGTCGGCGGTCAGCCACGACCACGGCACGCCCAGCCACTCGGCAGTGGCGCCGCGCCCGCCCGAGGGCAGCCAGCCGAGCCGCACGCTGAAGGCCATGATCAGCATCAGCCCGACCCAGAAGGTGGGCAGCGAGAAGCCGACGATGCTGCCGGTCATCAGCACACGCGAGACCGGATGCTCCGGGTACAGCCCGGCAAAGAGACCGCAGGGCACGCCCACCAGCACCGCCAGCAGCAGCGCCGCCACGGCGAGTTCCAGCGTGGCCGGCAGCCGCTGCAGGATGAGCTGGATGGCGGGCACGTTATAGACAAAGCTGTTGCCCAGGTTGCCGTGCAGGGCACCTTGCAGGAAGGCGAGATACTGGCGCCAGAGCGGCTGGTCCAGCCCCAGCCTGGCGATGATGCGCGCGCGCTCGACCTGGTCCACGTCCTGGCCGATCAGGATATCGACCGGATTGCCGATCGCGTGCAGGCCGGCGAACACGATCACCGTCATCGCCAGCACTACCAGCAGCGATTGCGCCAGCCGCTTGGCCAGCCATCGGATCGGCCAGCGGCTCATGATGCGTTCGCCGCGTCGCTGGGCAGCGCCGGGGGCGGCCCGGCGGGAACCCACTCATCGCCGAATACTTCGGGCTCGGCGAAGGCTTCCATATTGGCGTAGTGCAGCGCCACGTCCTCCTGGTAGAGCAGGGCGGCGATGCCTTGACCGAGGCGCCTGGCGCCGTCGCTGATGGCCGGGATATCGCCCGATACGGTGCCGTGCGTCAGCGCCGCCGGGTAGCAGAAGCAGTGGATGCGCGACAGGCCCGGGCACGCGTGCGTCGTCTTCTCGAGGAATTCGAAGGCTGGGCCAAGGTCCGGCGAGTCCGACAGCTCCTGGTCTTCCTGCCCCGCAGCCGGGGAGTAGCGGTCGCGCCAGTAGCGGATATGGCGGGCGAAGGCGCCGAACTCCTCGCGCGTTTCCAGCGCAATGCGAAAGCCCGTGGAAAAGATCAGGAAATCCAGCTCGAACGCGCCCTTGGGCGTCTGCACCAGCAGCGCGTCACCGGCTTGCTCGATGCGCTCGATCGGGCAGGCCAGGTTGAAGCGCGCGTTCTCGTGCTGGGAGACCCGCAGCGTGCTGCCGCGCGGCGGCGGCACCTGCTGGGCGTTGATGTAATGGCGGATGCGCCATTTCCAGTCATCCGGCAGGCCGGGATGGCCATGCGTGAGGCCGGGGTTGCCCGCGCCCTTGCCCTTGTTGACGCGGGGGATGTCGGCGCGCCGTATCAACAGGTCGACGCTGGCCGCGCCCGCTTCCAGCGCGGTGGCGGCGCTGTCCATGGCGGACGCGCCCGCGCCGATCACGCCTACGCGCTTGCCGCGCAAGGTGCTGTAGTCGAACACATCGCTCGAATGCGCCCAGCGCGAGCGCGGCAGGTCCTGCGCGAAGGGCGGCACGTGCGCGCCGCCCAGTCCGTCGCGGCCGGTGGCCAGCACCACGCGGCGCGCCAGCACGGTCTGCGCGCCGGCGGGCGAGCGGATTTCCAGCACCACCAGGCCATCGGGGCGGGGCACCACACGCTCGACCCCGTGTTCGTTGCGCACGTCCAGGTCCAGCACCCGGCGATACCAGCGCAGGTAATCCATCCATTGCAGGCGCGGGATCTTGTCCAGCGCTTCCCAGGCGTTGGCGCCGAACTGCGCCTCGAACCAGGCGCGGAAGGTCAGGGCGGGCAGGCCCAGCGCGGGGCCGGTGAGCTGCTTGGGCGAGCGCAGCGTTTCCATGCGCGCGGTGGTGGCCCAAGGGCCTTCGAAGCCTTCCGGCGAGCGATCGAAGATGCGCGCGTTGATGCCCAGGTGCTTGAGCGTGGCCGCCGCGGCCATGCCGGCCATGCCGCCGCCGATCACGGCCACGTCCAGCACCGGCTCGCCGTCGTGCGTGCGCGCCACGGTCCAGCTCTTGGCGGGCAGTTCCAGCCAGGACAGGTCCTGGCGCAGGCGCGCTTCCAGGGCGGCAAGGCCGGCGGCGTTGGCGGCGGCTGCCGGGAAGGTGTCAGCGGGCGATTTCATAGGTCGGTTTGTTCCGTGTCGTAGGGCGTGCCGGCGGCCGGCTCGGTGGCGGCGGCGTCGCCATACAGCGCTTGCAGCAGCACGCCGTGCTGTTCCGGGCCGCGCTGGGTAAAGTCCGGCAGCAGCGCGCGGGCCGCGTCGGCCAGCGTGTCGATCAGCGCCAGCACCGCCGCGCTGGCGGGCCTGGCCTGCGGGGTGATCACGCCAAAGTAAAAGGGAATGTCGGCATCGATGGGGCGCACCACGATATCGGCCAGTGGCACGCCGCGCGCGGTCACCGGCTCCAGCACGGCAATGCCCAGCCCGGCGCGCACGGCCGTGAGCGCATTGAGCGAGGAGTTGGTGTCGATTAGCGCGGCCGGCTCCACCCCGGCGCGGGCAAACGCCTCGTCCAGGCGGCGGCGCAGCCGGTAGGGGTTCTGCATGGTGACGATGCGCCGGCCGCTGCAGGCGGCCAGCGGAATGGTGGCCAGCGCCGCCAGCGGATCGTCGGCGCGTACCGCGGCCACGCAGGCAGCCTGCCCGATCCAGTGCACGGTCACGCCGCGATGCTCCAGCGGCAGGCTGGTCAGCCCGATCTCGGCCGCGCCGGTGAGCACCGAATGCACGACTTTTTCGGGGGAAGCGCTATTGATATGGATGTGGCTGGCGTGGCCGGGGGAGCCTGCCTTCCCGGCCGTTGCAGCCGTCGCATGGTCCGGCTGGTGGCCGGTCAGGGCCAGGGGCAACAACCCGGCCGCCAGGGCCGGCGTGGCCGCGATCTGCAGCGAGCGGTTTTCCTCGCGGGCGATTTCGGCGGCGCGGGCGCGGATCTGCTGCAGGCCGACCAGCGCGTGCTCCACCTCCTCATACAGCAGGAAGCCACGCTCGGTAGGGCTCACGCGCGGCCCGCTACGGGCGAACAGCGCAAAGCCGATCTCGCTTTCCAGCTCCTGGATCAGGCGCGTGATGGCCGGCTGGGAGCGCCCCAGCAGGCGCCCGGCGGCGGTCACGCTGCCGCTGGTCATGACTGCCGCGAAGGCTTCCAGTTGCCGGATTTCCATGGGGGCCCGAGTTGCTGATGCTATGTATGTGTTTTGTGGATTCTCGCCCCGCTAGCATTCGGATTGCAAATACTATTTTCATATGTGCTCATGCGGCACAAAGTGGGTGCGCGCCGGCGTCGCTGTCGAGGCCATGCACGTATCATGTGATGAACCGGCCCGGCAGTCCGCGTGCCACGCACCATGCCCAGGAGAGCGCTTCATTTGACCTTGCAACCCGGAAGCCCGCGCCGTACCGAGCCTTGGCTGGCCATGCTCCTGTGCTGGGCGCTGGCCTGCCTGTCGCTGCTGGCCGCGGCCGGCACGGCCCGCGCCGATACCCTGCGGGTCGGCTCCAAGCGCTTCACCGAGTCCTACATCCTCGGGGAAATCCTCACCCAGGCCGCTGCCGCCCAGGGCAGCGCACAGCACACGCCGGGCCTTGGCAACACAGCGATCGTGTTCGAGGCGCTCAAGGCCGGCAGCATCGACCTGTATCCCGACTACACCGGCACCGTTTCCAGCGAAATCCTCAAGCTGCCCGCCGGCGCCAGCCTGGCGCAGATCAACCAGGCGCTGGCGCCGCTGGGCCTGGCGGCAGGGATTCCGCTTGGCTTCGAGAACACCTATGCGCTCGCCGTGGAGGCGCACAAGGCGCAGCAACTCGGGCTGGCGACGCTGGGCGACCTGGCCGCGCGGCCGCAGCTGCGTCTCGGGCTGTCGCATGAATTCCTGGGCCGGGCGGATGGCTGGCCCGGGCTGGCGCAGCGCTACGGCTTGCGCCAGCGGCCGCTCGGGCTGGACCACGGCGTGGCCTACGAAGCCCTGGCCAACGGGCAGGTCGACGCCATCGACATCTATTCCACCGACGCGAAGATCCGCAAATACGGGCTGCGCGTGCTGACGGATGACCGCCATTACTTCCCCCGCTATGACGCCGTGGTGCTCTACCGCCTGGACCTGCCGCAGCGCTTCCCGGCCGCCTGGCAGGCATTGACGGGGCTGGCCGGCAAGGTGAGCGCGGCGGACATGATCGCCATGAATGCCGCGGCGGAACTGGATGGGCAATCCTTTGCCGCCGTGGCGCGGTCTTTCCTGGCGCATGGCAATGCCGGTGCGACGGACGCAACGGCCGGCGGGCGCGCCGGCCTAGCCGGCACCTTGTTTGGCCGCGATACCTTGCGGCTGACCTGGCGCCACCTGGCCCTGGTGCTGGGAGCGGTTGGCGCGGCCACCTTGCTGGGCGTGCCGCTGGGCATCGTCGCCGCGCGCCGGCAGCGGCTAGGGCAGGCGCTGATGGCCGCGGTGAGCGTGCTGCAGACCGTGCCGTCGCTGGCCCTGCTGGCGATGCTGATCCCGCTGCTGGGGCGCATCGGCGTCTGGCCGGCGATGGTGGCGCTGTTCCTCTATGCGCTGCTGCCGATCGTGCGCAACACGCTGACCGGCCTGCAGCAGGTGCCAGCCGGCATGCGCGAGGCGGCGCGCGCCCTGGGCTTCACGCCCGGCCAGGTGCTGCGCTATGTGGAGCTCCCGCTGTCGATGCCGGTGCTGCTGGCCGGCATCAAGACGGCCGCCATCATCAGCGTGGGCACCGCCACCATTGCCGCCTTTGTCGGCGCTGGCGGCTATGGCGAGCGCATCGCCACCGGGCTGGCGCTGAACGACCATGTGCTGCTGATGGCGGGCGCCATCCCGGCCGCCGTGCTTGCGCTGCTGGTGCAGGCCGGGTTCGAGCTGGGGGAATGGTATCTGGGCAGGCATGCCCGGGGCGGGACGATAACCTGACGCGCCTTATTGAAATTGTGCCTTCGCCAGCTCGCCCAGCTTGGCCACGGCGGCTTCCACCGCATCGCTCCACAGGTGGCCATAGTTCAGCCGGATGCAGTTGCGATAGCCTTGGCGCGCTGAAAAGATCGGGCCCGGCGCAATGCCGATGCCATGTTCCAGCGCCGCGCGATGCAGCGCCAGCGCATCGAATCCGGCGGCAAACTCCACCCACAGGAAGTACCCGCCGGCGGGCTGCGAGACCCGCACGTTCTCCGGGAAATGCCGGCCGATCGCCGCGATCAGCTGGCCCTGCTGCATCTCCAGCAGATGGCGCAGGCGCCGCAGGTGCTTGTCATAGCCGCCGTTCTGCAGGTACTCGGCCAGCGCCACCTGCGTGGGCACGCCCGCCGACAGCGTGGTCATCAGCCGCAGGCGCTTGATCGCCTCGCCATACCGCCCGGGCGCTACCCAGCCCACCCGGAAGCCCGGCGCCAGCGTCTTGGAAAACGAGCTGCAATGCATGACCAGCCCTTCCTGGTCGAAGGCCTTGGCGGGCAGGGGGCAGCGATTGCCGAAATACAGCTCGCCATAGACGTCATCCTCGATCAGTGGCACGCGGTGGCGTGCCAGCAAGGCCACCAGCGCCTGCTTCCTGGCCTCGGACATGCTCGCGCCCAGCGGATTCTGGAATTGCGTCATGAACCAGCAGGCCTTGATCGGATGGCGCTGGAGCGCGGCATCCAGTGCGTCCAGGTCGATGCCTTCGCGCGGGTCCACCGGGATCTCCACCGCGCGCAGGCGCAGCCGCTCCAGCGCCTGCAGCGCGGCATAGAAGCCGGGCGATTCGATCGCCACCACGTCGCCGGGCTGGGTCACCGCCATCAGGCACAGGTTGAGCGCTTCCAGCGCACCGTTGGTGACGATGATCTCGTCGGTGGGCTGCGGCGCACCCGCGCCGAGGTAGCGCAGGCCGATCTGCTGGCGCAGGGCCAGGTGGCCGGCGGGCATGTCGTTGACCGAATACCAGGGATCGAGCTCGCGTCCGGCCCGGGCCAGGGATTTGCCCAGCCGCTCCCAGGGGAACAACTCGGGCGAAGGGAAGGCCGAGCCAAGCTGGATGAGCTGCGGATCGCGCGCGGCGTCCAGCACCGAGAAGACCAGCTTGGAAATATCGACATCGGTCGAGACCTGGTGCGAGGGCCGCACGGCCGGTTGTGGCAGTGGCCGGCCGACCTGGCCGGTCACGTAGTAGCCGGAACGCTCGCGTGCCCGCACCAGCCCGCGCTCCTCCAGCCGGTAGTACGCCTGGAACGCGGTGGCCGGGCTCACGCCGAACTGTGTCACGGTCTTGCGGATCGACGGCATCTTGGTGCCGGGCGGCAGGTTGCCGTTGCGAATGTCCTTGGCCAGCGTTTCCGCCAGTTCTTCGTAGCGCTTCATGGGGGCAGGAGGCGTTGCCGTGGAAAAGGATGGGCGCAGTATCAGGCGCTCAAACTGATACGCAAAATTATCGCAGATCTGATTCTGTTATTCCTTGTCAGCCGACGCCATAATCCCCCGTAACTACCAAAAGCCAAAGCGCCGCAAGGTCACGCGGCGGTTGGCAAGCATGTAAGGAAGAGCGAAATGAACCCCTTGAGATTGGTGCTGACGGTGTTGTGGGGATTTTTTGGCCTGCGCAAGGGCCAGGAACATATGCGCGACCTGCAGGCCGTGCGGCCGGTGCCGTTGATCCTGACCGGCGTGGCGCTGGCAGCGGGGCTGGTGCTGCTGCTCGTGTCGCTGGCCCATTGGGCGGTGACGCACGCCTGAAACGCGAGCCTGTCAATCCATCCCGTGCCCACGGGGCCATCCAGGCCCGCAACCACGAAGTACAGCCCGCCGCGTGCGGGCTGTGCACGTTCGCCGCACTGAACGCCAGCGCGGCGCTTAAAACGATAATCAGCCCCATGCGCTTTGCCATAAGGCGGTTTTCCGCTTCCGTTGCCTTTGCTGTCCTATTGCTGGCGCCATGCTTCGCGGCGGCGGCCGACGCCCCCGGCGCCGTGCAGATCGAGCGCGGCCGCTACCTGGCCAAGGTTGCCAACTGCGCGGCCTGCCACACCAGCGCCGGCGGCGCGCCCTTTGCCGGCGGCTTGCCAATGAAGACCGGCGTCGGCACCGTCTATTCGACCAACATCACGCCGGACGTGGACAGCGGCATTGGCGCTTACTCGTTCGAGGAATTCGACCGCGCGCTGCGCGAGGGCGTGGCCAGGCATGGCAAACGGCTATATCCCGCCATGCCTTACCCGTCCTACGCCAAACTCGCCGAGCCGGACGTGCAGGCGCTGTACGCCTACCTGCGCACCGAAGTGAAGGCCGTGCGGCAACACGCCGCCGAGCCCGAAATGCGCTGGCCGTTCGGCATGCGCTGGCTGCTGCGCGTCTGGAACTGGCTGTTCCTGGAGTCCGGCCCGGTTCGCACCGACGCGGGCCAGAGCGTCGAGTGGAATCGCGGCGCTTACCTGGTCCAGGCGGTGGCCCACTGCGGCGCCTGCCATACGCCGCGCGGCACGCTGATGGCCGAGAAGGGGCTGGATGAGCGCAGCCGGCACTTCCTGGCCGGCGCCAGCGTGGAGGGCTGGGCCTCCACCAACCTGCGCGGCGATCCGCGCACCGGGCTGGGCAACTGGTCGCGCGAGGACATTGCCGAATACCTGCAAACCGGCCGCAACGCGCACGCAACCTCCTTTGGACCGATGTCCGAGGTGATTGCGTCGTCCACGCAGTTCATGACACGCCCGGACCTGGAGGCCGTTGCCGTGTACCTCAAGTCCGTGCCCGGCGCGCGCAGCGACGAAACGCCATATGTCTATGACGACAGCACCGCCGACACGCTCGCGCAGGGCCGTTTCGACGCCACCGGCGCGCGCCAGTACGCCGAGTTCTGCATGCCCTGCCATGGCGCCAACGGCAAGGGCTTTGCCCGCGTTTTCCCGCCGCTGGCGGGCAATCCTACCGTGGTGGATCCCGATCCGTCCTCGCTGGCCAACCTGCTGCTCGACGGCGCCGTGACCGCGCACGTGGGCACTGCGGCCACCGATTACCACATGCCCGGCTATGGCTGGACGCTGGACAACCAGGAACTGGCGAACGTGCTGACCTTTATCCGTACCGGCTGGGGCAACCAGGCCAGCCCGGTCAAGGAATCGACTGTCGCTGCCCGCCGCGCCGCGCTCGGCCGCCAGCGGGACGCCGCCGCATCCCGTTGAGCCCGCGCGCTACCCAAATCAAGCGAATCCTATTGCCATGACCATCACGCGCAGAGATTTCCTCAACGGCGCCGCACTCACCATCGCCGCGGGGCTGGCGCCTTCCCAGCTATTGCAGGCCGCCGAACGCGGCGCCGGCTACCCGCCGGCGCTGACCGGGCTGCGCGGCAACCATGCGGGCACCTACACGCTCGCGCACAGCCTGGCCCGCGAGGGCGCCAAATATCCCGCCGTGATGGCGCGCGAAGTCTTCGACCTGGTGGTGGTGGGTGGCGGGCTCAGCGGGCTGGCGGCCGCGTGGTTCTACCAGCGCCGCTTTGGCGCCGGCAAGCGCATCCTGATCCTGGACAACCACGACGATTTCGGCGGGCACGCCAAGCGCAACGAGTTCACTGTGCGCGGGCAGAAACTGGTGACATACGGCGGCAGCGCCGAGATGCCATCGACCGCGCTGGACAGCCGCGCGGTGGCCACGCTGCTGGCCGGCCTCGGTGTGGACGCGAAGCGCCATCAGGCCGCCGAGCGCGACCCGTACCGCGAGCTGGGCATGGGCCGCTCGGTGTTCTTCGACCAGGAGCATTTTGGCCGTGACCAGCTGCTTGCCGGCGATCCGTTTGCGGGCCTGATCGATGCCCGCAATGGCATGGGCGCAGGCATGGGCGCGCAGCCTGCGGATGCCGCCGCCTTCAAGGCCTTCCTCGACCAGACACCGCTGCCGCAGCAGGACCGCGCCGCGCTGGCGCGGCTGGCCGATGGCGGCACGGATTACCTGGCCGGCACGAGCGACGGCGAGCGGCTGGCCTACCTGAAGCGCACCAGCTACGCGGCCTTCCTGCGCGAGAAGGCCGGCCTGGGACTGGACGGCCAGCGCTTGTTCCGCAGCCGCAGCAACGATGCCTATGCGCTCGACGCCGACGGCGTGTCCGTGTTCGACGCCTTGGCCATCGGCTTGCCGGCCGGCAAGAGCATGCCAGCGCCCAGCCTCAACCAGCGCCTTGGCAAGTCGCCCGCGTCCAAGCTCTGGTTTGCCGATGGCAACGCCACGCTGGCGCGGCTGCTGGTGCAGAACCTGATCCCGGGCGTGGCAAGCATAGCCAGCCCCGACGCGATCGGCGCGGCCAGCTTCGACTACAGCCGGCTCGATAGCGAGGATGCAAAGGTGAAGGTGCGGCTGAACAGCACGGCCATCGCCGTCGAACCGGACCAGCGCATCACGCGCGTGACCTACGGCTGGAAGGGCAACCTGCACAGGGTCGAAGCCGCGCACGTGGTGCTGGCCGGCTACAACATGATGATCCCGTTCATCATGCCCGGCCTGCCGGATGCGCAAAAGCAAGCGTTGCGATCCGACGTGAAGGCGCCCGTGGTCTACACCAAGGTGGCGCTGGACAACTGGCGTGCCTTCGAGGCGCTCAAGACCAGCCGCATCCACGCGCCCGCCATGGCCTACACCGACCTGTGGCTGGAGAAGCCGGCCGGCGCGCGTCCGGCCGATCCGGTGGTGCTGCATATGCTCTATGTGCCCACCGTGCCGGACAGCGGCATGCAGGCGCGCGAGCGCTTTCGCGCGGGGCGCGCCTTCTTGCTGGGAACGCCGTTCAGCGAGCTGGAGAAGGGCGTGCGCAGCCAGCTCGATCGCATGCTGGCGCCAGGCGGCTTTGCCGCCAAGGACGTCATCCGTGGCATCACGGTCAACCGCTGGGCGCACGGCTACAGCTACATGCCCAACAGCTTGTTCGAGGAAGAAGCGGCGGCGCAGGCCGTGCTGGAGCGCTCGCGCGCCCGCGCGGGCAACGTGGTGATCGCCAATAGCGACAGCGCCGGCAGCCCGTCGTTGACGTCCGCCATTGATCAGGCGTGGAGGGCGGTGGGCGAGCTGGCTGGCTGATCGGGTGTGCGCGTGAGCGGCCGTTCAGCGCTGCCGTTGTCGCGACACGAGGTAGTCTCGCTGGAAGGCGCACATGCGCAGCGCGTTGTGATACGCGCCATAGCTGAAGAATTCTTCCCGCAGTTCGCCCTCGCGCTGGAAGCCGCATTTCTCGTAGATGTGGATCGCCTTCTCGTTCTGCACGTCCACGATCAGGAACAGCTTGTGCAGGTTCAGCACCATGAAGGCGTAGTCCATGGCAAGCCGCGTGGCAGTGCTGGCATAGCCGCGGCCCTGGCTGGCGGGCGCCACGATGATCTGGAACTCGCCGCGCCGGTGGATATGGTTCAGCTCCATCAGCTCGACCAGGCCGACGGCCTCGCCGTCCAGGTTTTCGCAGATAAAGCGGCGCTCGCGCTGGTCGTGCACGTGGCGGTCATATAGCTGCGACAGCTCGGTGAAGGTTTCGTACGGTTCCTCGAACCAGTAACGCATGATCTTGGCGTCGTTGTTCAGGCTGTGGACGAAATGCAGGTGGCTGCGCTCCAGCGAGCGCAGGAGCAGGTTTGGGCCGGTTTCGGTCACCATGGGTGGGCCTTTCTTGATTGTTTTTCGATTCACGTGGTGGCCCGGTCCAGCATGGATCGTCAGAGAAACAGGGATCGGGTTGGCCGGGCGAAGGTCTTTTGGACCCGCCCGACCATGGCCGGGTTCCGGTGTGATGCGGACACGTTCGGGCACAAAGCGCGAGGGTTACCTGTTTGAGGCAGGGCGCCTCATGCCGCAATGCCAAACAGGCGGCGGCTGTTGCGGGTGCACTGCTCCGCCACTTCGCGCGTGGTCAGTCCCTTCAATTCGGCGACCGCCTGTGCGATCCAGGGGAGATTGGCGGGCTCGTTGTAGGGCCGCCGGTTCTTGTGGTTCTTAGGACCGAGATAGGGGGCATCCGTCTCCAGGTGCAGCCGCTCGAGCGGGATGGCCTGCACGGCTTCTCGCAGCGCCTGGCCGCGCTTGAGATCCGTGACCCAGCCGGTGATGCCGATGTCCAGGCCTAGCGCTACGAAGGCGGCGGCTTCATCGGCTGCGCCAGTGAAGCAGTGCACCACGCCGTGGGCGCCCGCGCGCACGGCGGGTGCCACCATGGCGTAGAAATCGTCGAAGGCGTCCCGGCAATGAAGGAACAGCGGCTTCTTCCAGCGCGCCGCGGCCTCAAGCTGTGCCTCGAAGGCATGGCGCTGGTCGGCGGGCGTCGAGAAGTTGCGGTTGTAGTCGAGCCCGCATTCCCCGATTGCCACCACGCCAGGGCTCTCCCAAAGGGGCTGGAGGGACTGCAGGACGGTTGGCGACCAATCCTTGGCGCCGTGCGGGTGGACGCCGGCCGTGGCAAAGAGGAGATGGGGATGCCGGCTGGCCAGGTCGCGAGCCTTCCGGCTCGATTCCAGCGAGGTGCCGGTGGCGAGGATGCCGACCACGCCCGCTGCGGTGGCCCTCTCAAGGATCGCGTCGGTGTGCGGGGCGATCTGGGAGGAGTGGAAGTTCACGCCAATGTCGATCAGGTGCATGTCTCTGGCTAAGGGAGTGGGGTGGCTGGCGATACACAGGCGTGCAGTCTAACCAGGACTGCGAGGCGGTTGTTTGCGCTGTTGCTGGTGAACTATGCGTTGCGCAATGCAGACGCGCACTTGAAAAACTTCGCAGTGGTCTATATCTCCCTAGAGGAAGTGGGAAGTGCGGCTGGCGCCGGTGTGCAACATTGTCACGGTGACGGCCTACCCCGAGTACCAGGCGGATATCCCGTGGTTGCCGCTGGCCGGCAAGCGGACCTGGGCATCCGGGCAGGGAAATCGGCATCCGCCCCGCCAAGAGAAGAAGTCGGCCTTTCCGGGCCTGGTAGCCTGGCTGGCAAGAAAAAAACAAATGTGTATGTAAATCCTGACGGTGCTTTCGGCCATAAATCTCGATGGGGCCATATCTGCCCTTTGCGTCACATTTTACGGGTAATTTGCCCGTTTTGTGCGTAAAGATGGGGCTATTGCCTAGCATGGAGTGGCCTGGCAACGCAAATTTAAGAGGGGCTGAAGGACCTCGGCGATGCGGTAAAAAACTTTTAGCACGTGCTGCGTCGCACCAACGAAGGTAGAAT
The DNA here is from genome assembly GCF_054589115.1 of Cupriavidus sp. 8B. Classification (NCBI taxonomy): domain Bacteria; kingdom Pseudomonadati; phylum Pseudomonadota; class Betaproteobacteria; order Burkholderiales; family Burkholderiaceae; genus Cupriavidus; species Cupriavidus sp. 8B. The sequence continues at coordinate 180,267 of NZ_BAAILO010000317.1, forward strand.
ATCGCCCTTTGGCCTAAACGAGCGCAGACCACCATACTGGGAGAACCCGGTAGTGGTGGCGTCAGCCATGCATCTCTCGACAGGTACCCATCCTGTGATGGGTCACAGCCAGAGGTGCGTTGGGTGTACCCTCGTACGGGCAACAGCAACAGTTAAGAAGTAATTCAGCAAGGGAGCAGCAGTTAATGGCGAGTGGCGCACAACGGACGGTGGCAGAAACAAAGACAGCATTGACCGGCAAAAAGCCTGTCGGCAGGGGTGCGGCGTCCACGACTCAAGCTGATCCCGCAACCGAAGCAACGGAGCGCAGCCAGCAACTGCGCGCACTGATCCAGCTGGGCAGGGAGCGAGGCTACCTGACGCACGCGGACATCAGCGACCATTTGCAGGGCAATTTCACGGACACCGCGGCGATGGAAAGCATCGTCAGCACGTTCGCCGAAATGGGCGTGACAATCTACGAGCAGACGCCGGATGCCGAAGCGCTGCTGCTGCGCGACAGCGCGGTCGCCGCCTCGGACGACCAGGCCGATGAAGAGGCGGAAGTCGCGCTCTCGACGGTCGACTCGGAATTCGGCCGCACCACCGATCCGGTGCGGATGTACATGCGGGAAATGAGCTCGGCAACGCTGCTGACCCGCAAGCAGGAAGTCGAGATCGCCAAGCGCATCGAGGATGGCCTGAACCGCATGGTGCACGCCATCGCTGCCTGCCCGTCCACCATTGCGACGATTCTTGAGCTGTCGGAGCGTGTCGCCCGCGACGAAACGCGTATCGATGAACTCGTCGACGGCCTGATCGAAGGCGAGGGCGAAGTCGCCGAAGCCGAAGACGACACCAGCCGCGACGAAGTCGTCGCCGAGGATGAAAGCGCCTCGGACGAGCCCGTCGACGAAGGTGCGGCTGCGCAAGCCAACGAAACCGCCAGCCTGGCCAAGCTGCGTGACGATTGCCTGACCCGCTTTGCTCGTGTCGCCAATCATTTCGAAGCCATGCGCAAGGCCTACACCGCGCACGGCGTGGAGTCGGAAGGCTTCCTCATGGCACAGCTCGCGGTTCGGGAAGAACTCAAGTCGATCCGCTTTACCGCAAAGACCATCGAGCGCCTGTGCGCCGATGTGCAGACGGTGGTGGAAGAAGTGCGCGTGGTCGAGCGCCAGATCCTGCAGCTGATGGTCGAGCGTTGCGGCATGCCCCGTGAGGAGTTCATCGAACGCTTCCCCGGCAACGAGACCAATCTCGCCTGGGGCCGCGGGATCGCCGGCGAGTCGCGTTCGTACAGCGACTCCGTCTCCCGTAGCCTGCCGGACCTCGAAGCGCATCAGCAAAAGCTGATCGACATCCACGCCCGCGTGGTGCTGCCGCTGTCGGAGCTGAAGCTGGTGAATCGCCAGATGCTGGCGGCCGAGCGGCAGATGCGCCAGGCCAAGCACGAGATGACGCAAGCCAACCTGCGCCTGGTGATCTCGATCGCCAAGAAGTACGTGAATCGCGGCATGCAGTTCCTGGACCTGATCCAGGAAGGCAACATCGGCTTGATGAAGGCAGTCGACAAGTTCGAGTACCGTCGTGGCTGGAAATTCTCCACCTATGCAACCTGGTGGGTTCGCCAGGCCGTGACGCGCGCGATCGCCGACCAGGCCCGGACGATCCGGGTGCCGGTGCACATGATCGAGACGATCAACAAGCTCAACCGGATCTCGCGCGAAATCATGCAGCGCACCGGCAAGGCAGCGGATCCCGCGGCCCTGGCCGAGCGCATGGAAATGCCGGAAGAGAAGGTCCGTTCGATCATGAAGATCGCGAAGGAACCGGTTTCGATGGAGACGCCGGTTGGCGAAGATGGCGACACGAGCCTGGGCGACATGATTGCCGACTCCGACACCGCGTCTCCCGCCGAAGCCGCGTTGCACGCGAGCCTGCGCGCCACCGTGCGCGAGATGCTCGACGACCTGACGCCGCGCGAAGCCAAGGTACTGCGCATGCGTTTTGGCATCGACATGTCTACCGACTACACGCTGGAAGAAGTCGGCAAGCAGTTCGATGTGACCCGCGAACGGATTCGCCAGATCGAAAGCAAGGCGATGAAGAAGATGCGGCATCCCAGCCGCGCGGACCATCTGAAGGCGTTCCTGAAGGAAGGCTAAGCAGGGTTCTGGTCCTGGCGCGCAGGCCGCGCCAGGCGAAGAGAACGCAAAGGGGGTTACGGCGAAGTAAAAAGCCGTAACCCCCTTCGTTGTTTCAGCCAGGCAAATACGTCTTCCACATGACGAGGGCGCCAAGGTTCAAGACAACGGTGCCCCAGAAAACCAGCTGGAACGGCTGCTTCCGATTCTTGTGGCGAAGCAGGCGCTGCGCGGCAAGCGCGCCCGGCCAGCCGCCGCACAGCGACAGGAAGTGCAGCCTGGCCTCGGGCGTGCGCCATGCATCGCGTTTGGCGCTGTTCTTGTCGAACGCGTAGGCAAGGAACGCAACGGCACTCATCACAAGGCTGACGAGGCCGGCATATCGTGGCAGGTATCCCCAAAGGGCGCCCCCCGCAATCGCCATCAACGCCACTGCCGCCATGAAGGCAGGCAACAGGGTCGCCCGGCTCGCCTGGCTCTGCCCCTTCGGCGCGCCCAGTATCGAGACGCTGGTAGCTTGCATGCGGCCGTCCTTGCCCTTGCCCAATTCAAACGTCACGCGGTCGCCAGGCTTGGGCTGGACGGCACGGCTGTGCAGCGCGGTGATGTGAAAGAAGATGTCTTTCAAGTCGGCATGGATGTCGATGAACCCATAGCCCTTGTCGGCATGCCAGGATTTGACGCGGCCCGCTTTTTTCATTTTTGTTTGTAGGTCTCTCGGCGGCGCACATTTTAACGCCACCCTTCTAACGCCAGCCTTCCAGCGCCACGCTTCGATGCGCAGGTCATCGCCCATGCTTTGTGCTCCAGCCCAGCCGGTGGCGCTCCTGCGTGCCCTGGTGCCACGCATCGTCCTCAGTATGTAGGTGGCTGCGTATGCGGCTGCAGGTATCAGGCGCGAAAGCGCTCAAAAAAACGCATGCCTAGCCTTGCAAATACGGGTGGGGCGATATTGAATGGATCGGGTCCGCCATGAACTGGCAATTCCCCCTCCTTGTCGAGAACGTCCGGGATCTCACGTCACTCGTTCACGCTGATCTGGACCCTTGGCAATCGCACAAGCATGGCCGTCCGACGGCAGGTGCCGCGCACCCGGCCAATTTCAGGAGTGCATGATGAACCCATCTTCCCCCGAACAATTCACCGCCACACAACAGGCCAACGTCGCTGTGATGTTCGGCCTGGTGAACAAGGCCTTCGATAGCTTCGAGAGACTGGTTGAGCTGAATCTGCAAGTCATGAAGTCGACGATCGTAGAGGCGCAGGAGAACTTGCAGATGGCATTGTCCGCCAAGGGCCCGCAGGAGTGGCTCGCGCTGCAGGCCGGCCTGATGAAGCCCGTCGGCGAGAAGGTGCTCTCCTACAGCCAACGCCTGTGCGAGATCGGGGCGGCCACCCAGGCCGAGTTCACCAAGGTGAGCGAGGCGCAGTTCGAAGCGTACACGCGCCGCATGCAGGAGTTGGTCGATGATCTCGCCAGCAGCGCCCCGGCCGGCTCGGAAGGCGCAGTGGGCACCCTCACCTCGGTGATCGCCGCAACCAATAAATTGTGCGAGTCGATGTACCAAACCGCGAAGCAAGCGGTCGAGGCCGCAGAGCAGAACTTCAGCACTGCGAGCCACACGGCATCCAAAACGGCTAAACAGGCCGTCGAGCACGCGTCGCGCACCGCCAAGGCTTGACCGCGAAGCAAGCCACCCGCAGCGGCTGATCTGCGCCCGTGCGATGCGGGGGAGGTGGCGCCTGCTTTCCTTGCCCAGCCTCGAACGCGTATTGGACGGTCGGCCCGGCGGGGAATTGCAGGCAAGTGGCATGCATGGGCTGGCGCTGCTCTGATGTGGGACGGGAAGGGCGGGCCTCTCGCGCGCGTTGCCATCAGCCGTGCACCGGCTGGGCGGCCTCCACGCAGCGCTGTTCCGTTTCGTGGATGAGCTTGCGCAGCAGTGGATAGATCTGCGTCGCCCAGCGCCGGCCGGCGAACACGCCGTAGTGCCCGACGCCGGTCTGGACATAGTGGGATTTCAGGTTGGGCCGTAACGCGCTGCACAACTCCTGCGCCGCCTCGGTCTGCCCAACCGCGCAGATATCGTCGTTTTCCCCCTCGACCGTCAGCAGCGCCGTGTGGCGGATGGCGCGCAGGTCCACGCGCCGCCCAGCGACCGTCAAACAGCCTCGCGGCAGGGCATGCTGCTGGAACACCCGGCTCACGGTCTCGAGATAAAACTCGGCCGGCAGGTCCATCGTCGAAAAATAGTCGGTGTAGAAGGCCCGGATCGCCTCGGCCTTGGCCGTCTCGCCATCCAGCTTGTACTGGTAAGCCTGGATCAGCGAGGCAATATGCCGATCCAGGTTCATGGACAGGAAGGCGCACACCTGCACGAAGCCGGGGTAGACGCGCCGCATCGCTCCCTCGAAGCGTGCCGGCACGGTGTCGATCAGGTTGGCCTCGAACCACGCGAGCGGGGTGCGTACCGCCAGTGCATTGATGCGGGTCGGATTGATGCGCGTGTCGATCGGCCCGGCCATCAGCGTCATGCTGCGCGGTAGCGCAGGATCGCGGTCTTCGGCCATCAGCGCGACGGCGGCCAGGGTGGCCACCGCCGGCTGGCAGACCGCCACTACGTGCGTTCCTGGGCCGAGCCAGCCGAGCAAGCTGATCAATTGGGCGACGAAGTCGTCAAAGCCGAAGGACCCGCAGGACAACGGAATGTCGCGCGCGTTATGCCAGTCGGTGAGATAGACATCATGGTCTGCCAGCATTGTGGCCGTCGTGGCGCGCAGCAAACTGGCGAAATGGCCCGCCAGAGGCGCGATCAGCAGCACACGTGGTTGTCCGGGCGTAGTGTCCCGCCTAAAATGCAAAAGGGAGCAAAACGGCGTGGCGAGCACCACCTCTTCGCTCACCGCAACCCTGGCACCGCTGGCACCGTTACCTCGGACCGCGGGGATGTCAAAAGGGGGGCGCTCGTGGCGCAGGCGCACTAGCGAACTCCATTCCAGGAGCGCGCACCACTCCCGCGCGAATGCCGGCCCGGACGCAAGCATTGGCGACGCAGCGCAGGACGCGGCTGCATCGTCGGTCGCCGCCTGCAGTGGAGCTATCAGGTCGGCCAGCATCTGGTACGCCTGGTAAATCATGGGGTGACTCACAAAACGCACATCGGCAGCCACGCTGCGATACGCATGACGTTGCGTCGATATTACTAAGTCACTCCTTTATATCTCAGAGTTCGCCATGTCAAGGACAACCCTGACCATCAACAGCAGGAACTATGGCGCGTGGTCGCTGCGCGGCTGGCTGCTGGCGAAATTCAGTGGGCTGGGATTTGAGGAGATCCTGGTGCCGGTGACGGACGCGGCCAGCCGCGCGGAACTCTTGCTGCTGTCGCCCTCGACCCTTGTGCCGCGACTGGAACACGAGGGTGTCACGATCTGGGATACCCTGGCCATTGCCGAGTATCTGAACGAAGTGCGGCCGGAGGCTCGGCTTTTGCCCGAGGACCGCATTGCCCGAGCCCACTGCCGGGCGATTTGCGGCGAAATGCATTCGGGATTCAGCGCCATGCGCGCAGCCTTGCCGATGAACCTGCGCGTCCACCGCTCCGGTTTCAAGGTCTGGTCGCGCGCCCAGAGCGATATCGATCGGATCACCGCCATCTGGCGCGAATGCCTGTCGGCTTATGGCGGGCCCTATCTGTTCGGAGCGCGCACCATGGCCGATGCCATGTATGCGCCAGTTGTCACCCGGTTTCGCACCTATGAGGTCAAGCTCGATGTGGTATCGGAAGGCTATTGCCGCACGATCATGGCGTTGCCGGAGATGCTGGAATGGATGGAGGCGGCAGGGCGGGAGCCCGAAGAGATCGACGAGCTGGATATGGAGTTCTGAGCGGCCAGGATACCTGCCAGGCAAAGAAGGCCGAGAATCGCAGCACACGAGCGCAGCATGTGCGTGGAGTGCTGCGTCGAGGGACACGCCGACGTGGTCGGCGCGATCAATGTTTTAAGGGCGGGGCACGCCCAGTTTGCCTGTCGAGATACTTCGCCTGCCGTTGGGGCGTCGGCGCAGGAACCCACTGATGCGACTAGCCATCACATCGGGTTGTGCAGTAGGAATCTCCGGCCTCTTCAGGCGGGAGAAGAAGTCAAGCGCTCAGAGTTTAAACAGGCGCAGGCGCCCGGCGCGCGCCTCAATCTCCTTCGGTGCTACTTTCCAGTGTTGGCCCAGCGCCGCCCAGCCGCTGAAGACATCGACGGTGCGCTCGATCACGGCCTTGGGATTGGCCACATCGAATTTCTTGCCGAAGTCGACCAGGTCGTCCACGGTGAAATTGTCCGCCTTGCCGCCGATGGTCATCTGGTGCTGCAGCGTGTAACCAGCGCCTGCGGAGAACGTCAGGTCATAGGCGGGTGACAGGCTCCATTCGCCGGTGGGTGACATCAGGAAAGCGAAGTTCTTTACATGGTCGTCCTGGTTGCGTCCCACTACGTTGAAGATCATTCGGCGGTAGGCTTCCTCGATCGCTGTATGGGGCATCTGGAAGGCCCGGATCCAGCGGAAGTACTGGTCGTAGCTGTAGGCGCGCGGGATGTTGTAGTCGATGTGCGTGAGACCGGCCAGGCTGTGCATATGCACTCGGCCACCGCCTTCGCTGCGATCGAATCGCTTGGTCAGGAAGTGGAAGCGGCCGTTGTCCTCTTCGATGAAGTCGACCGGCGCCATGTCGATGTCGAGTTCCTTCGTCAGGAGAGCGTAGGTGTACTCAACTCGATTGAAAGGCTGGGCGTGATGGTCATTCGGGTTGGCCGACTCGACGCCGCCGAACTTGATCAGCCAGCTTTCCTCGCCCTTACGCGGTTTGACGAACGCGGAACGGATCTGCTTATCCCGACGGTTCCAAAGAATCAGCGCCTTGGCCCGCGCGCCGCCGGCGCTTGCACCAATCCGCATCAGTTCCTGGATCGCGCCATCCTGTTCCCCGGCCACGAGCTTGCGCGCGGCCTCCACGAGCGTGCCAACCTCAAGGGCTTCGCTCTCACCAGCCGTCGCCCGCCGGTCGATCCTTGGCCGGAACTCGAGCGCCCCCATTGCGCGGTCGCCGATATAGAGCAGGCGCTGCACGGGGCTCATCGCCTTGTCAGGCTCGCCTCGGTCCTCGAAATACTTCTTGATGATCAGGTTGCCGAAGGTGTCCGGCAGCGCGTCCGCCAGGGCGCCGGGCAGACCCAGAAACGCGTCGACCCGCCGCAGTTCGGGAAACTCGAACGTGCCTGACTGGGATGGCAGGAACTCAGGGGAAATGCTCGGTCCCCCGGTGCCCAGGTACTCCGGGTCATAGTTGAAGCCAATCCGGCCGTTATCGAACTCAGTGACGGCACCGACGGTCTGGCCGTGCATGAGGACATGGGCGCTCGCGAGAACGCCTTGTGCCGGACGGGCACGCTGCGGCGAGCGCGACTTCCTTTGCGTCACCAAACTATCGCTCCTTGGGTTTATAGGCGCGCTTGCGGACTTCGCCTCGCGCAGACAGCGCTTCGCTTGATGGCAAGGTATCCGGGAAGGCCGCATCTAGGCTGCCGATCATGCTCAGCGCTCGCATTACCTTCACCAGCGTGGATACGCGGACATCCCGTCCGGCCTCCAGATCGCCTAGAGCGGTCCGGCCGATCCCGGCGCGCTTCGCCAGGTCTTCGATCGTGAAGTTGCGTTCTAGGCGCTTGGAGCGCAGTCGCGCACCGATTTCAGCAGCGATTTCATCACCTGTCGATGTGCTTCGGATAGCAGGCATAACGTAGGTTACTCGGCAAGTACGTCCGGAAAGGCGGATATACCGTATGCTCCGGTATCTATGTCGGTATGTCAATATAGACGTTGATATACCCGCTATAGCAGGCGTATTGTGCTTTTATATAACATAACTACCGGAAAGGAAGGCGTAACGATGCCATAATGACGGTATGGCGTGGGTCAGCTGAGTTTCTGCGCGGTTGTTCTGTTCAAGGAACAGCGGGCAGAAGCCTGAACCGGCGCTTCGCCGGCTGATTCAAATCCTGTCGAAAAGCCCACCCGATGGCGGGCTACGATTTACTGGGTCGCGAAGCAGTGAATCCTTCGGCCTTGGCGCGCATTGTCCTGACCGCGCCACCAAACGCTCATTGTTTCTCGGGCAACTGTTCGTCGCACCACGGACATTGCGGAAGTACCCGTTCTTCGGCTGGTTGCCTACGTCACGCCACGTTCGCAGAATTAGTGGTCGCCATTCGCAGAATTAACGATCCTCGACAACCGCACTCGAAGATGGGCCCGGGCGTCTCCCTTCGCTTACGTTAGCTCCTCGATCAGCGCCTGGGCCTGTTGCAAGTCAGCGGTGTCGAAGCCTTCCGTGAAGGCGCCATAGATATCGGCCAGCCTCTGTCGGGCTGTCTCCGTCTTGCCCTGTCGTTGCCATCGCCGAGCCAGGCTCAGCGCCGCGCGCAGCTCCAGCGACTTGGCGCCTTGGTGGCGGGCTACCGCGATCGCCTTGTGAAAACACGCTTCAGCGTCTTCGTGGCCCGTGGATGCGTGGGTCTGGACGCTCGACGGATGGAGCAGCAGTTCTCCCTTGAGCCGATGCAACTCCGCTTCGTAGCAACGTTCTCCTGTTTTGTCCACCATCGCCAGCGCCTCGGCCAGCACGATCAGTCCCGCCTTGGCTTGCCCCGCGTTCCCATAGGATTCGGCCAGCAGCGCCAGAAAATACGACCGTGCCCGCTCAGCCCCCGTGGCCTCGTAGGCGGTCAGGCCTTGGCGTATCTGGGCGATTCCCTCCTCGCTGCTTCCCTGCTCGGCCAGCGCCCAGCCCCGAAGGATGGTTCCCCAAGCCAACCAGAACGGAAACCCTTGCTCGGTCGAGAGCGTGATGACGGCCTCGGCGCATGCTTGGGTTAGTTGCGCCTCCCGTCGAAGCTGATGGAGCTCGGCGGCAAACACCAGGGCGTGCGCCAGGCTATGGGGGTGAGACACCTCCTGGGCCAGGGTAAGCGCCTCCTGGCTTCGCTTGCGGGCCTGATCCGAATAGCCCAGATACCACAGGATCCAGGCCAAAAACGTAAGCCCACGTATGCCCGGGTCCAGCCCATACAGATAAGCATGGGCGTGATGCTGCTCCGGATCATAGAGGGCCAGCACCTGCTCCAGGTGGGCACGAGCGACTCTGAACTCGCCCAGAAAGAACAACGTCGTCCCCAATAAATTATGAGCCTCCACGAGGAACTCCGGGTCTTGCGCGTCCTGAGCCAAGCTGAGCAGCCGCTCACCCAGCTCATGTGCCGTTTCGTACTGCGCACGCAATTGATAAAACATCCGCAGTCCCAACAGCACTGAGAAGCGCTGCGGCGTCTCCCCAACCCGCTCGCACAATGCCAGCGCGCGGGTATAGGTCACCTCCACCTCCGGGGCGGCATAACCTCTGGCGGCCATCCAGGCCGGACCGAGGGTAAGCTGCAATGTGAGTTCCTGGCGAGCGCGTTCTGGTGTGTCGGGCAGGTGCTTGAGCAGCTCCAGGGCCGCGCCGAGGTGCCGGATCGCTTCGAGATTGGCGGAGCGCTGGAGGGCCTGTTGCCCCGCACAGCGCAGGTACTCCACCGCTTTCGGGATGTTGCCGCTGAGGCTGTAGTGGTGTGCCAGCTCGCCGCAGTGGTCCTTCAGCCGAGTGTGGAAGAGCGCCTCGATGGCCTGCGCCGTGCGTTCATGCAGCACGCTGCGTTGTTCCGTGAGCAGGGAGTTGCCGGCGACTTCTTGGGTGAGGGCATGCTTGAATGTATATTCCACCTCCGGGAATGCTGGCCGCTCGTAAATAAACTCTGCGGCCTGCAGGCCGGACAGAAGACGGCGCAGGTCGTCCTCAGGCTGCGCGACGACCTGCTGGATCAGGCCCAAAGGAAACTCCTTGCCGATCACGGCAAGGCTCTGCAGCAGCTCCTTCTGCGCGATGGGGAGCCGATCCATGCGGGCGGCAAGTACGCCGTGTACGGTGGTCGGGATATGCAGCGCAGGCGGGGTCTTCTCGATCCGGTAATGTCCGGGCTCGCCGAGCAGTGCTTTCTCCTCGGCCAGGGTTTGAACCACCTCCTCCATGAAAAAGGGGTTGCCCTCCGTCTTCTTGAGGATGAGCAGTTTGAGGGACATGAGTACGGGATCATTGCCCAGCAGAGCAGTGAGTAATCCTTGGGCTTCGACCTGGCCCAAGGGATCCAGCCGCAGTTGGGTGTAGTCGTTTCGGTGGCCCCAGCCAGGCTGATACTCGGGCCGGTAGTTCACGAGGAGGAGAATCCGCCCGCTCGCCACGCGGTCGATGAGAAACGCGAGGAAAGCCTCGGTCTCGCTGTCGAGCCATTGCAGGTCCTCGAACAGGAGTTCGACGGGCTGCTTGAGGCTCTCGCGCACCAGCAGTCGCTTGATTGCCTCGAAAGTGCGTTGGCGCCGGATCTGGGGGTCCATGTGCGGCAATGCCGAACTCGGCGCGCTGATCCCCAGCAGATAGAGCAGGTAGGGCAACAAGTCTTCCAGACTGCGCTCCAGGGTCAGCACCTGGCCGGTGATTTTCTCGCGGCACCCTCGCTCATCGTCCTGGGCGGTGATCTGAAAATAGTTCTTCAAGAGCTCGATCAACGGCAAATAGGCAAAGGCTTTGCCGTGCGAAACCGAGAAGGTCTCCAGCACCAGACAGCCTCGCTGTGAGTGCGCCTTGAACTCATGGAAGAGCCGCGACTTCCCGACCCCGGCGTCGCCCACCACCCCGACGATTTGCCCGTGCCCCGCCTTGGCTTGTTCCAACGCCCCGCGCAATTGCTCTAGTTCGGCCTCCCGGCCCACAAACCGTGCCAAGCCGCGGCGCTCTGCCACTTGCAAGCGCGTGCGCGACGCCCCGAGGCCGAGGAGCTCATAGACGGCGAGCGGCGCGGGAATTCCCTTGACCTGGGTGGCCCCCAGGGCCTTGAACTCGAAATACCCCTCGGCCAGCTTATGGGTGGATTCGCTCATGAGGACGGAGCCGGGCGTGGCCATCGATTCCATCCGGGAGGCGATGTGGATCGTGTGCCCCACCGGGTCGTAGTCCGTGCGCAGGTCGTCCTTGCGGATCGAGCGCACCACCACCTCTCCGGTGTGGATTCCTACCCGGATCTGAAGCGGTATGCCTTGCTCCAGACGGATCCGGCCACCGTGGCGGCGCATCGCGTCCTGCATGCGTAACGCCGCATACAACGCCCGCTGGGGATGGTCCTCGTGGGCAATGGGGGCACCGAACAAGGCCAGTATCCCGTCGCCCAGGGACTTGGCCACGTAGCCCTCATAGTGGTGCACGGCCTCCATCATCAGGGCGATGACGGGGTCGATCAGGCGGCGGGCCTCTTCCGGGTCCAGGTCGTGGATCAACGCCGTGGAGCCGGCCATGTCGGCGAACAGGGCCGTGATGGTCTTGCGCTCGCCGGCCGTTGCGCCCCTGGCTTCCAGGGCCGCCTGCTCGGCCAGGATGCGCTCGGCCAAGTAGGCAGGGGTGTAGTGAATGGGCGCGGGAACGGCGGGATGGGGGAGGGCGGACGACGTTTGGGATGACTCGTTCAGGGGCGAGCCGCATTCGCTGCAGAACTTGGCGGTGGGACTCAGTTCGTAGCCACAATTCGGGCAGATCCGTGCAAGCTTGGTCCCGCACGCCTCGCAGAATCTGGCTCTCATGGCACTCTCGAACCCGCAATTTGCACAGCGCATATAGCCTCTCGACTTCCTCGGCCTGCTTCTGAGCAATTAGACGCCTTATCGATTTCCGCATCAAGATCGGCGGCTTGCCGTGCACCCCGGTCCGAGCTCGGCCATCATTTTGACCACATCGCGGTACCACTGCTTATGGCGACAGTACCAGCGCACACACAGAATAGTGCTCTCGTTCTCCCTGCCGGCCCGATTCGACAAGGATGAACAGCGTGCGATCATTCAGAATTTCAATCTCGCCTTGCTGCTTGTGACCATGGCCATCTGAATGCGTCCTCGGGGCATGACCTGGCCGCTTTATCTTCGATACAGGCCGATCAGGTGGATCGAAAGATAGTCTTGAAAAAGGCCTTCGTCGCGAAGGCGATCAAGAGTCAAGGGCGCGCTCCGAAAACCATGACACTGGACGGTTAAGCGGCGTCTCATCGCGCGTGACGTTGCTGCCCGAGGACACGATGTTGCGATCATCGAAGTGCTTGAACAACTTGATCGAGCAGGATCATCGCAACATCAAGTCCAGGGTCAATGCGATGCTCGGTTGCAAACGCTTCAGGAATGCAGCCGTTACGATCTCCGGCATCGAGTTGATGCATCGCATTCGCAAAGGTCAATTCAACGCCGTTCTTCGCACGAGCCCGTAATTTGCAGCAGAGCCCTCCGCGCCAGGCATTATTTTTGGTTCGCCAAACAGCATTGCGACGATCCGGCGAGTCCAGCGTAATGCACCACATTGCTGTCGCCAAAATAAATGCCTTGGTGGCTGTAGCCATGCCGCGGGGTGACAGATGGGCGCCGAGCGGTGGTTCTGTGCCGACACCGGGATGCCACACCAAGTCGCGGCCCAGGCCGAGGGACTGAATATGCTCTCGAGGCGGCGACGCGCCACGCCGGCGACACAGCAAGATTCATACAGCAAGCTCGACGGCCCTCTCCTGTAGCTGCCGTTGGTACATTCACCGTGCCCTTGCCCCGCATGAGGTGCCGATGGCACGACGGCCGCCTCAGATTGTGGTTGTGGCCTCCCGTGATGAAATATAGTATGTGATATATCAATACGAACCAGCGGGAGACAGCAATATGAAAGTGTGCATCTATGGTGCCGGCGCCATCGGCGGGTATATCGGCGCACAACTGGCGCGCGCGGGGGCCGAGGTGAGCTTCGTGGCGCGGGGTCCACACCTGGCGGCCATGCAGGCCAACGGTGTCACGCTGCAGATCGACGGTGAGCAGCGAGTGGCGAAGGTCAACTGCACCAGCGATCCAGGCGAACTGGGGCCACAGGATTACGTCTTCATCACGCTGAAGGCACATTCGGTGCCGGGGGTGGTGGATCTGATGCAGCCTCTGCTGGGGCCGGATACGGCGGTGGTAACTGGCGTCAACGGCATTCCCTACTGGTACTTCTATCAACACGGGGGCCAGTACGCCAGCACCACGCTGCAAAGCGTTGACCCGGGTGGCCGCCAGTGGCGGGGCCTGGGGCCGGAGCGGGCGATCGGCTGCGTGCTCTATCCGGCTGCGGAAATCGTCGCGCCCGGCGTCATCCGCCACGTCTACGGCAAGAAATTCCCGCTCGGGGAGCCGGACGGCTCGAAGTCCGAGCGGGTGCGGCGCCTGAGCGAGATGATGGTGGCCGCCGACCTCGATGCACCCATCCGAGACAGTATCCGCGACGAGATCTGGCTCAAGCTTTGGGGCAATCTGTGCTTCAACCCGATCAGCGCGCTCACCCATGCGACCCTGGATGTGATTACCTCGGACCCCGGCACGCGAGCGCTTTCGCGCGAGATGATGCTGGAAGCCAAGCAGATTGCAGAACGCTTTGGCGTGCACTTCCGTGTCGACGTGGAGCGGCGTATCGATGGCGCAGGGGCTGTAGGGGCACACAAGACCTCGATGCTGCAGGACCTGGAAGGGGGGCGGGCCATGGAGATCGATCCGCTCCTGACGGTGGTGCAGGAAATGGGCCATCTGGTCGGGCAGCGCACGCCGATGATCGACGCGGTGCTTGCCCTGATCAAGCAGCGCGAGCGGATGGCGCAGGCGGCCTAGCAAGCGGGAGCCAAGCGAGCTGCCGGATGCCGTTGTGCCGGCCGCGAGTGAGTGACTCATGCGGCGCAGTGGCTGCCGCGGCATCACCCCGGCGGCACGGCGGGCCGCGTCGTCGGGCCGACATTGCAGTCGTTGTGATATTCCCATGTTGAGACTCGCCCATGCCCCGACTTCGTGATTCATGACAAAGGCGGATTGCGCTGTGCTTTGCGCTGATGAGGCGTTGTTCTTGGGTAAGTTGTGCGGGCTCGTCGGGGGCAGCCATTCCGATTGCCACGGCCCCGGTCCGAAACAAGTTCATTCATGTCTGCGCAAAGCCAAATCGAGGTTCAACCCGCTGCCCTGACCCTGTCGCTGCAGCCCATCAATGCCGGGGCTAGCTTGCGTGACCGGGCCTACGCGATGCTGCGGCAGGCCATTGCCGACGCCGACATCTACCAGTCACACGAGGAGATCCGGCTCGACGAACGGGTCCTCAGCGAGGCACTGGGCGTGAGCCGCACGCCGATTCGAGAAGCCATGACGCTGCTGGAGCAGGCGGGCTTCCTGCGTACCGTGCCGCGGCGCGGCATCTACATTGTGCGCAAGACCAAGCGCGAAATCATCGAGATGATCCAGGTGTGGGCGGCGCTCGAGAGCATGGCGGCCCGCCTGGCCACGCTGCGCGCCACCGACGACGAGATCGCCTGGCTTCGGCATATGTTCGACCGTTTCCGCGATGCCACCCCGGCCGAGCATATCGAGGAATACTCGGACGCCAATATAGTCTTCCATCAGGCGATCGTGCAGTTGTCGAAGTCCCAAGCCATCATGGACGCGATCAAGAACATCTTCATCCACGTGCGCGCGATCCGGAAGATGACCCTCTCGCAGAGCGAACGCGGAGTGCGCTCGATCATGGACCACCTGCGCATCATCGAGGCGCTGGAAAAGCGCGATACCGAGCTGGCCGAGAAACTGGTACGGCAGCACTCGCTCAACCTGGCGGAATACGTCGAGAAGCACGCCGATTTCCTGTAATGAGCTGGGCGGGCTGAAGCAGAAGCGGCAGACCTGTCCGCCGCTTCTGCTTACTTAGCGATGGCTTTCTTGCCGCTCGCGCGGGCGTCGTTCAGGGACCGGGCCGCATCTTCCTCGGCCGAGTCGCCGATCTTGCCGAGCATGAAGATGCCCCTCGGTGCCGTGGTCGGCCTGGAACACCTTCAGGCGATCGATGAAATTCGTGCCACTGACCGGATCGCCGCCGATGCAGGTGCAGGTGCAGGTCCGCAGGTCCCCTTGTCCTGATCCGTGAATGTTCACAGTCTCCTCGCTTTTGGTGCTGCCGGGCGCAGCCGAGCCGCGAAACCGGATAACCCGGACAATTTGTGAAATGTTGTATGTAATATATATAAAGCGGATAAAGTGATTTTAAAAACGCTTATTTGGTTACCTGAAATCTTGTGCGGAACTGGAATGAATCGGTCAAATTCAGTGATTTCGCTCAGTTCACGGCACAAAACAGCTATCTGCTGCACCGCATCGTCAATTTTTAGATCAAAGATGCAAATTTTTCTTGTGGCCTTTTGATATATCACATACTGTATGTCAACAAGGCGGTCAGCAGATGATCGAAGCCACGAGACCGGCAGCAATTGCCAGTAGGCGAACAAAGGGCGAAAGGGCATCGAGATACCAGTAACGCTGGTTCACCCCAGTCGCAAAAGTCAACGAGGAGACCAAAACATGTCTGCAGTCGTATCCACGCGGCCCGAGACCACCACGGCCGAAGACACTCTCAAGCAGAAGACGCGCGATG
>NZ_BAAILO010000318.1:0-10769 GCF_054589115.1 Cupriavidus sp. 8B
GCACTCAACCCTCGGCTATGTCTCGCCTACCGCTTATGAGGCCAAGCCAACAGCAAAACAACCTATCAGCCTGTCCGAAAAAACTTGACCACTACATGTCGCCCCATCCGACGCGCCTTTTTTGCCTACTTTTTTGGCAAGACAAAAAAGTAGGTCGCCGCCCCGCAGGGGTGGTGAAACTGCAGTTGCCTTTGACCTTGAAGTTAAGCAGTTGAAGCTGACTTTGCAGTTGCAGTTGCAGTTGCAGTTGCAGTTGCAGTTGCAGTTGCAGTTGCAGTTGCAGTTGCAGTCGCAGTTGCAGCTGCAGCTGCAGTTGCAGCCCCAACCCAAAGCCTCAAGAACTCATAACAACCTGATTCCTCCCATTCCTCTTAGCCTGATAAAGCCCCGCATCAGCAATCTCCACAATCCGGCTAAATGGCACATCCGCCCCAGGCACGATCGCCGTCCCCCCAATGCTGACAGTCACATGCTGCCCCACCGGCGACCCGCTATGCGGCACCTGCAGGGACTCGATCGCGCGCCTGACCTTCTCTGCCAGCAGCCGCGCCCCCCCTGGCGAGGTGGCGGGCAGGATCATGGCGAACTCCTCGCCGCCGAAGCGCGCCGGCAGGTCCGCCGGGCGCGCGCAGTTCTCGCGGATCACGCCGGCCACGCGGCGCAGCACCTCGTCCCCGGCCACGTGGCCGTAGGTGTCGTTGTAAGCCTTGAACGCGTCCACGTCGATCATCAGCAGCGCCAGCTGGCTTTGCTCGCGATTGGCGCGTTTCCATTCGGCCCCGAGGTATTCGTCGAAATAACGCCGGTTGGACAGCCCGGTCAGCCCGTCCGAGTTGGTCAGCCGCTGCAGCTCCAGGTTGGTCTCGAGCAACTGCTGCTGGCTCTGGCGCAGCGCGCGGTAGGCCTCGTCGCGCTGCTGCAGGTTGAGGTAGGAGCGCGAGTGATAGCGGATGCGCGCTACCAGCTCGATGGTGTCGGGCAGTTTCACCAGGTAATCGTTCGCGCCGGCGGCGAAGGCCGCGCTCTTCATCAGCGGGTCTTCCTTGGTGGAGAGCACGATGATGGGGATATCGCGCGTCGCCGGGTTGGCGCGGTAGCGGCGCACCAGCGTCAGGCCGTCGATGCCGGGCATCACCAGGTCCTGCAGGATGACCGTGGGACGGGTGCGTTCGGCCACGGCAACGGCTTCGTCAGGCTTCGCGCAATAGTGAAAATCGATATCCTGTTCGGGTTCGAGCTCGCGCCGTACCGCTTCGCCTACCATGGCCTGGTCGTCCACCAGCAGCACCATGGCCAGGTAATCACCCGGGCGCTGGGTGGCTTTGGGGTGTGTATCTATAGACATTCTCTTCCTCGTGCTCTCCGACCTGGAGACGCTAACAAAATGATCCTGGCGTGGCGGCGTAGGCGCGCGCGGCCAGGTTTGCGTCGTTTCATGTTGTTAGCGCCTCTGTGCTATCCCTGGTCGTTGATGGCATTGCATGCCCGCACGACGCGGGCGGCGATCTGCTGCAAAGGCAGGATTTCGCTGGCGGCCCCGATGGCGGCGGCAGCCTTGGGCATCCCATAGACGGCACTGCTGGCCTGGTCCTGGGCGATGGTCAGATAGCCGCGCTCGCGCATGGCCTTGAGGCCCAGCGCGCCGTCGCGGCCCATGCCGGTGAGCAGCACGCCCACCGCGTCACCACGCCAGTGCTGCGCCACGGTCTCGAAGAACACATCGATCGACGGCCGATACAGGTAATCGCTCGGCTCTTCGGTATAGATCATGCGGGAGGCGCTGACCAGGCGCAGGTGGTCGTTGGTGCCTGCCAGCAGCACGGTGCCCGGCTGCGGCCCCTCGCCCCCGCGGGCGAGGCGCACGTGCAGCGCGCACTGCGCGTCCAGCCAGTCGGCCATGCCGGCCGCGAACGCCTCGTCCACGTGCTGGACCGCGACCACGGCGGCGGCGAACCCGGCCGGCAGGCTGCCCAGCACGGTGGCCAGCGCGGCCGGGCCGCCGGCCGACGCGCCCAGCGCGACAAGGCGCTCGGCGCTGGGCTTGCGCTTTTGCGGCGCGGCCGCGCGCGCGGGTCCGGCGCGGCCCTCCAGCATGCGGCCGATATTGCGGATCTTGCGCAGCAGGGGACCACTTGCCAGTTGCGAATCCGGCTGGGCCAAGGTGGGCGTATCCACGGCGTCGATGGCGCCTTGCCCCATGGCATCGAAGACCTGGCTGGCGTTGCGGCCAAGGTCCATGGTCACCACCACGATGGCGCACGGCGTGGCGGCCATGATGCGGCGTGTTGCCTCGACGCCGTCCATCACCGGCATCAGCAGGTCCATCAGGATCAGGTCGGGCGTGCGCGCGGCGGCCATGCGCACGGCGCTCTCGCCGTCCTCGGCCACCCATGCGACCTCCAGCATGGGATCGAGGGCGATGACGCGCCGCAGGGCGACCACGGCCAGGTGGGAGTCGTTGACGATGCCGATCTTCATGCGCGTGCTTCTCCAATCAGGTCTTGCACCGCATCGAGCAACGCGGCGTCCTGGAAGCTGCCCTTGGCCAGATAATAGTCCGCCCCGGCCTGCAGGCCGCGCTGGCGATCCTGCTCCCGGTCCTTGTAGGAGACCACCATCACGGGCAGGTGCATCAGGCGGGCCTCGCGCTTGATGCGGCTGACCAGCTCGATGCCGTCCATGCGCGGCATGTCGATGTCGGTGATGACCAGGTCGAAGGATTCCGCGCGCAGCACGTTCCAGGCATCCATGCCGTCCACCGCCACCGTGACGTCATAGCCGCGGTTGGACAGCAGCTTGCGCTCCAGCTCGCGCACCGTGAGCGAATCGTCCACCACCAGCACCCGCTTGCGCCGTACCGGGGCTGCCTCCACGCCGCGGCGGATGCGGTCGATCTTGCCCCCCGACAGCAGCTTTTCCACCGAGCGGACCATATCCTCCACGTCGAAGATGAGCACCGGCGTGCCATCCTCGGTGAGGCTGCCGGCGGCGATGTCCTTGATCTTGCCCAGGCTTGCCACCAGGGGCTGCACCACCAGGATGCGCTCGCCCAGCAGACGGTCCACCGCCACGCCGTAGGTGCGTTCGTGATCGCCCACCACCACCACCGGCACGGTGTCCTCGTCGCGCCGGGTCTCCGCTTGCTGCAGGACCTGCGCCGCGCTCACCAGCCCGACCTGGCGCTCGCCAAAGCGGAAGTGCTGGCGGTTTTCCAGCTGCTCGATGTTGCCGCGCTCCAGGTGGATGGCCCGCATGACGTAGGCCAGCGGGAAGGCATAGGCCTCGCCGGATACCTCCACCAGCAAGGCGCGCACCACCGACAAGGTAAGCGGCAACTCCAGGTGGAACTGCATGCCGCGCCCGCTTTCCTGCGTCAGCCGGATGCTGCCGCGCACCTGGCGGATCATGTCCTGCACGGCGTCGAGCCCGACGCCGCGCCCGGACACTTCGCTGACGGTTTCGCGCATGCTGAAGCCGGGCAGCAGCAGGAAGTCGAGCAGCTCGGCCTGCGACAGCCTGGCGACGGTTTCCTCGGGCACCAGCTTGCGCCGCACGATGGCGGCGCGCAGGGCGTCGAGGTCCACGCCGGCGCCGTCGTCGGCAATCACGATCATCAGCCGGCCGGCGTTGTGGCGCGCGTTCAGCGTGATGCGGCCTTCGACCGGCTTGCCGGCGGCACGGCGCGCCTGCGGCATCTCGATGCCGTGGTCCACCGCATTGCGCAGCAGGTGCGCCAGCGGCGCTTCAAGCTGCTCCAGGATGTCGCGGTCGACCTTGGTGCTCTCGCCGACCAGTTCAAGGTGCACTGCCTTGCCCAGCGAGCGTCCCAGGTCGCGCACCATGCGCGTGTAGCCGGTGAGGCCGTCGGCGAGGGGGCGCATGCGGCTGGCCAGCGCCCGGTCATAGAGCTGGTGCGATAGCTGGCCGGTGCGGTGGTCGTACTGCTCCAGCTCCGTGACCCGTTGCGACAGCTGCTGGTGGCTCTCGCCCAGCAGGCGCTGCGCTTCTCCCAGCGCGGCATGGGCGGCGGGGTCGGCCGCGCTGGCCGCGAGCGCTACCTGCAGTGTGTCGAGTGCCTGCAGCGCGCGCATTTGTACGCGCCGGGTTTGCTGCAGGGCGTTGCCGAAGGGCTTGAGCCAGTGCGTCTCCACCATCGCCGCGCCCGACAGCGCCAGCAACTGGTCGAGCGTATCGGCGCTGACGCGCAGCATGCGCTCCTGGGCTTCCGGCGCGCGGGGGGCTTCGCCCGGCGCGAACGTGGCAGGTGCCGTGGCTGCATCGGCGCCGTGCGCGGGGTTGGCAGGGATCGGTTCGGCCACGGGGCTGCCGGGTGGCGCCGGGCGGATGGCTTCAGTCGCTGCGGACCCGGACGCGTTGGCTGGCGTTGCCGCCGCTGGAGCATGTCCCGGGGTCCAGGCGTCGGAGTCCACCTCCTCGCCGGCTAGCAGCGCGCCCATGCGAAGCACCAGCGCATCGACCTCGGCCTTGCCGGCCTGGTCGGCCCAGTCCAGGTCGCCGCCGGGCGGGCAGCCCAGCCGCAGCAGCAGGTCGGTGCCATGCAGCAGGGTGTCGATATGCACGGGCCGCAGCAGTAGCGCGCCGCGCTGGGCTGCCACCAGGCAGTCTTCCATCACATGGGCCACGCGCACGCCGCCATCCAGGCCGACGATGCGCGCGGCGCCCTTGAGCGAATGGGCGGCGCGCATGCACGCCTCGAGCTGCTCCGCCGCGGCGGGGTCGCGCTCCAGCGCCAGCAGGCCGGCATTGAGGACTTCGGCCTGCGATTGCGCCTCTAGCGCGAACAGCTCGAGCAGCGAGGCGTCGCGCAACTGGTCGGGGTTCATGCCAGGCTCCGCTTCAAGGCTTGTTGCAGCAGGCCCGGGTCGAGCAAGCCCACCGTGCGTGCGTCGCTTTTCAGCAGCGCCCGGGTGTAATGCGCCGAGGCGCGCGACAGGGTGGTCGGCAAAGGCTGCAGGTCGGCTTCGGCGATCCGCTCGATGCCGGTGACTTCATCCACAGGCAGCGCGATGGCGGTGCGGCCCTGGCCCAGCACCAGCAGGCGGGCGCCGTGCCCGGCGCTGCCTTTGGCATTGGCGGCGGCGTTGGACGCGGCGCCGGCGGCTGGGTCCTGCCCGAGCAGCCGTGCCAGCGAGATGCATACCAGCAGGTTGCCGCGCACGCTGGCCAGGCCCAGTACCGCGGCGTGGCGGCGGTGCGGCAGCGAGTGCACGGGGCAGGGCGCGGTGACCAGCGCCAGCGCGCCCGCGGGCAGCGCCAGCCATTCGTCGCCGATGCGGAACACCAGGCAAGACATGACGGGCCCGCGCGCGGCGGCATTGGCATGGACAGCGTGACCGTCCGGCAAGCTGGCTTCGCCGGTGGGCAGATTGTCGAGCAGCGTGAGCGCCGCGCGCGAATAGGTTGGGCAGTTGCGGCAATGGATGTGCTCGGCCAGCAGCGGACAGCTGCCATCGCCCAGCACACCGATGCGGCGCCAGCAATCGTCGACGGCGACCGTGACAGTGCCCATGGCGGGCGGCAGGCCATGCGCGGCCAGGGGATGCGATGCGGGCTCAGCCATGACGGATCGGGGTCTTGCGTTGTGCGCGGTTTCTCAGGCGGGCCGCGGCCGCGCCGTCGCCTTGCGCCTCCAGGATGGCGGCCATATGGTAGAGCGCCTCCTGGTGAGCCGGGTCGAGGTAAAGCGCGCGGCGATAGGACTCGCGCGCGTCGGCGAGGCGGCCGGTGGCGTCGTAGAGCACACCCAGCAGGCAGTAGGCTGAGGCCGACGGGCCCTGCGCATCCAGGTGCGCCATGCAGGCTGCTACCGCGGCGGCCAGTTCGCCGCGATCGGCGAGCCGGGAGATCCTGGACAGCGCGTCGGCGCTGGCCTTGGCCCGCTCGGCCGCCTTGTCGGGCTTGGGGGTGCCGGGTGCCGGTGCCAAGGGCGCCAGCACGCCGGCGGAGCGCGCTTCGCCGCGTGCGGCCAGCGGCCTCGGGAGCCGCTGCGGCCACGGACGTGGGGCGGCCCGGGCCGCAGCGCTCAGGTGCGTCGGGTAGAGCGGCATTGCCGGATTGGCGCTGCCCGCCTGGTGCGCGCTGCGCCGGGTAAAGGCAAAGGCGAGCGGCACGCCCGCCGAGACAAAGCCGTGCCGCGTCAGCAGGCTGGCCTCGGCCGGGCCGACAAAGAGCGTGGCATCCGGTCGGCTCAGCCGTTCCAGCATCTTCAGCGAACGGTGCTGGGTCGGCGGATCGAAATAGATCAGGAGGTTGCGGCAGAACACAAAATGGTAGGGCGGCTCATTGGCCATCAGCCCCGGATCGAGCAGGTTGCCGCGCAGCAGCCGCACCTTGCCGCGCACGCTGGCCTTGAGGGCGTAGCCACCCGTGCAGTCGGTGAAATTCCGGTCGCGGAAATCCAGTGGGGCGCCCCGGAAGGAGTTGTTGCCGTATTGCCCGATGCGCGCGCGTTCCAGCGCGCGGGCGCTGACGTCCACGGCATCGACCTGGAAGCGGTGCTCCGGCACACCGGCGTCCAGCAGCGCCATGACGATCGAATAGGGCTCTTCGCCGGTCGAGCAAGGCACGCTGAGGATGCGCAATGGCCCGGCGTCGTCGTGCGCGGGCTCGTTGCCGAAGACCCGCATGGCGGCAAAGCGGCCGAGCGCCAGCAGCGCCTCGCGATGGCGGAAGAACCAGGTCTCGGGGACCACCACGGCTTCGATCAGCGACTGCAACTCGTCCGGGTGCGAGTGCAACAGGTTCCAGTAGGCGTGATGGTCGGGCACCGCGGCCGCTACCAGGCGCTCGCGCAACGCGCGCTCGATCATGCCGGGGCCGACGGTGGCGGCATCCAGGCCGATGCGCTCCTTGAGCAGCGCTTCGATATGGGCGGCGGTGGTCATGGCCCTGGCGCGGCGGCTTCAGCCGCCGGCAGTTCGGGGAAGAGCTTTGCGTGCACGTCTTCGGGCAGCAGGGCATCGACCTTGATCCACTGCACCAGCCCCTGGCCGCCGCTGCGCACGGGCCCCAGGTAGCGTGCCGGGGCGCTGTCCACGCCGCTGTCGACAAATTCGGCGGGCTCGCAGCGCAGGGTTTCGGTGGCGTACTCCAGCCGCAGCCCGAGCAGGCGCGCGGGCGCCGCCGCGTGCCGGCGGTAATGCACTAATACGGTGCGTGTGCTGGTCCGGCGGGCGACCGGCGTGCCGATGGCCAGCGCATTGACGTCGATGACCGGCACCACCTGGCCATCCCGCGCCAGCAGTCCACTGACCCAGGCCGGCGCCTCGGGCAGGTCCTTGAGCGTGGTCAGCGGCAGCACTTCGACGATCTCGTTCGCGTCCAGCGCGTAGTGGTCGGCCCCGATGCGAAAGAGCAGGAAGAGTTTCATGGGGTGGCGTGAGTGCCCGGCGAGCTCAAACCTTGAAGCGTGACACGCCGGTGCGCAGGTCGTTGGCGACCAGCGTCAGCTCGTCGATCGCCTGGCTGGACTGGCGCAGGGATTCCACCGTCTGCTGGGCTGCCTCGGACAACTGCATCAGGGCCTGGTTGATCTGTTCCGCGCCGCCGGCCTGGGCTTGCATGCCCTCGTTGACCATCTGCACGCGCGGCGCCAGCGACTGCACCTGGCCGATGATCTGGGAGAGCTGGTCGCCCACCTGGGTCACCTCCGACATGCCGCGCCGCACTTCCTCGGAGAACTTGTCCATGCCCATCACGCCCGCCGCCACCGCGGACTGGATCTCGCGCACCATCTGCTCGATGTCGTAGGTGGCAACCGCGGTCTGGTCCGCCAGGCGGCGGATCTCCGTTGCGACCACCGAGAAGCCGCGCCCATACTCGCCAGCCTTCTCGGCTTCGATGGCCGCGTTCAGCGACAGCAGGTTGGTCTGGTCCGCGACCTTGGCGATGGTGGTGACCACCTGGTTGATATTGCCCGCCTTTTCGTTCAGGGTGGCCAGCTTGGCATTGACCGAGCCGGCGGCCTCCATCACATGGTGCATGGTGGCCTCCATGCGCGACAAGCTTGCCTGGCCGGTGCCGGCCAGGCCGGCGGTCTGCTCGGCGGCGCCTGAGACTTCGGTCATGGTCCGGACCAGGTCTCGAGAGGTGGCGGAGATCTCGCGCGAGGTGGCGCCGATCTCGGTGGTGGTGGCCGCTGTCTCGGTGGCGGTGGCCTGCTGCTGGCGCGCGGTGGCGGCGATCTCGTTGACCGAGGTGGTGACCTGGATGGCCGAGCGCTGGGCCTGCCCGACCAGCGCGGTGAGGTCGCCGGTCATCTGGTTGAAGCCCTGCTCGACTTCCAGGAACTCATCCTTGCGGTTCAGCGCCAGGTGCTGTCGAAAATCGCCGCCGCGCATGTTGGCGAGCTGCTTGACGATCGAGCGCATCGGCACCGTAATGGAGCGGAACAGCAGGTAGCCGGCCACCAGCGACTCCAGGAGGGCGGCGATCAGGGAGACCTCGATGCTGATCTTGGCCGTTTGCACCGCCTTGTTGATGCTGCTGGCGCCTTCCTCGGCCACTTTGTTGTTATCTTCCAACAGCGTTTGCACGGCCGCGCGGCCTTCGGTCCAGGCTGCGTGGACTGGTCCGCGCAGCTTGGCCTCGGCGGCGGCGGCCTCCGGGCCGGTCGCCGCGAACAGCGACGCCGAAAGCTCGTCATAGTGCCGGCGCAGCTCCCGGTATTTCTCGAAGCGCTCGCGATCGTCGGTGCGCCGGATCGATTCGGCGTACTTTGCCTCCAGGCCGTCCAGCCGCTTGTGCAAGGCCTTGTTGGCCTCGGCGTATTGCCGGCGCTCGGCGTCATTGGCCGCGGTCGCGCTCTGCCAGGCCAGCACATAGGTCTCGCCCCAGGCGCCGCGCATCGCGGTGCTGTAGTAGAGTCCCGGGAGCGCATCGTCGCGCAGCGCATCCGCATGGGTCTGGATGGCCGACTGGCGGTCATAGGCGACCACCGCCGTGAGTAAAATGACCGCCAGGATGAGGCCAAAACTTGCCAGGATGCGCGTGCGGATGGTCCAGTGAGTCAAGGTGCGGTTTCCCGTTGCTTATTCTTGTCGGAAGGCCCTCCATCGCCGGCCGGGCGCGGCGGCATTGGCGCGTGGGCGCGGGCCGGGCGTGAGCGGCCAGTTTATAGCGGCGTAGGGTACTGTAAGGCCCCGGCCATTTCAATGGCGCCCGCGCGGGGTTATGGGATTCACCGCGTTGCAACATGTTGCCGCAACATATCGTTTAACTTGGCTTGATTTTTTCCTGGTTTTAGTCACACTTGCCAAATAGACAGATCGGACCGATGTCGATAATCACAAACAGGGCAGGCATGGTGGCCAGGTCAGAGGCGAAGGCCGGCGCCCCGCCGAATGCGGACATTGATCCGCTGACGGGCGTAGCGTCGCGCCAGGCATTCTTGAACACGCTGGAAGGCCGCCTGCGTACGGAGGCTTCCCCGCGCTGCGCGCTATTGCTGCTCGGCATCGACGATTTCCGCGCGTTCAACGACATGCATGGCCATGCCGAGGGCGATGAGATCCTGCGCCGGGTAGCCCGCCGCCTGCGCGACGCCTCGCCGCGCGACGCCGTCCTGGGGCGGGTCGGCGGCGACGAGTTCGCCGTCTTGCTGCCTTCCATTGCCGATCCCACCCTGGTGCGCCACGTCAGCGCCGCCATCCTTTCGCTGCAGACCGAGCCCCACGAGTACGGCAACCGGCGCCATCACGTGCTGGCCAGCCTGGGCGCCTGCGTGATGCCGGCCGGCGGCGACAATGCCTCCGATGCCCTGGCCTCGGCCAGCCTGGCTCTCGGCCGGGCCAAGCGCGACGGCGGCCGCACCATCCGCTTCTTCAAGCCGCAGATGCGCACCGACGTGACGACCCGCCTGTCGCTGGTGCAAGCGCTGCGGGACGCTTACGCGCAGCGCCAGTTCGAGCTGCTGTACCAGCCCCAGATCGACCTGCGCGATGGCCGGGTGGTTGGCGCCGAGGCGCTGATGCGCTGGCGCCATCCCACCCAGGGTCTGCTGACGCCGGCCAGCTTCATCGATGCGCTGGCCGCCAGTAGCGTGGCGGCGGACGTCGGCGTCTGGCTGCTGCACACCGCTTGCGCCCAGGCGCGCATGTGGTCGCTCGGGTTTGCCGATGCGCCGCGGGTGGCCATCAACCTGTTTGCCGCGCAGCTCAGCGAGAGCCGGTTGCTGACCGAAGTCCGTCATGTGCTGCGCGAGCTGGCATTGGCGCCGGAGCGGCTGGAGCTGGAGATCACCGAGACCATCGCCTTGCAGCAGGGCGACGAGTTTTCCGGGCAGTTGCAGACCCTGCGCCGCGACGGCGTGACCCTGACCTGCGACGATTTCGGCACCGGCTACGCCTCGCTCAGCTTCCTCAAGTCCTTCCCGGTGGACCGCATCAAGATCGACCAGTCGTTTATCCGCAATGTCACGCAGAACCCGGTCGACGCCGCCATCGTGCGCGCCATGGTAAACGTCGGTGGCAGCCTGGGCATCGGCGTGGTGGCCGAGGGCGTGGAAACCGTCGAGCAGCGGGATTTCCTTTCCGAGAACGGCTGCCACGAGGTGCAGGGCTACCTGTATGGCAGGCCCATGTCCCCCGACAAGTTCACCGAGTTCCTGCAGCAGTCCCAGTCCGCCGCCCGCTAAGCCGGGCCGGCCGTGCCTTTCCCCTCGCACGGGCGTGCGGCGCCGATGCGCAATTGTTTCCAGCTTTGTCCTGAATAAGCCGGCCCGCCGTGGCCCCCGTGCGGGCCGGGGGCCA
>NZ_BAAILO010000318.1:10883-15434 GCF_054589115.1 Cupriavidus sp. 8B
CGCAGCCGCGGCGGGGAATCAGGGAAATATGTGCTTACAAAGTCAAGTGCGCCAGTCCGGCGGCCCAGCGTTATCGGAAGTATGGTGACAACAGGGGCGGCAGGAGTTGGCCCGCGCGCCTATTTCGACCAAGAGGTATCCACATGTTCCCTGACCGCAAGCTTGGCCCGCGTGCGCGCTTCCTGTTCCTGGCCGCCAGCCTCGTTTTAGTCACTTGGCA
Organism: Cupriavidus sp. 8B; assembly: GCF_054589115.1. NCBI lineage: Bacteria > Pseudomonadati > Pseudomonadota > Betaproteobacteria > Burkholderiales > Burkholderiaceae > Cupriavidus > Cupriavidus sp. 8B. Next base: position 11,104 of record NZ_BAAILO010000318.1, read on the forward strand.
ACTGCCAGCGCTGGCGCAGTCCGCCGATCCTTCCGACCGCATTGCCACGGTGACCGATGCCGCCGGCAACCTGAGCTTTGCCCCCGCGGGGTCCGACGACTGGGCGCGGGCCGCGCTGAACCGGCCGATCACCACCGGCGACCGCCTTTGGGTCGACAACGGCGGGCGGGCCGAGCTGCACGCCGGCTCCACGGCGATCCGGCTAGGCAGCGGCACCGCCGTGACCGTGCTCAATCTCGATGACAGTGCCACCCAGGTCAAGCTGACCCAGGGCACGCTGCAACTACGCGTGCGCGCGCTGCCGCCCGACCAGCCGGTCGAGATCGATACGCCCAACCTGGCCTTCGTGCCGCGCGAGCCCGGCGACTACCGGCTGGACGTGGCGCCCGACGGCAGCTCCACGGTCGTCACCATGCACCACGGCTCGGCCACGTTGTATGGCGACAACCGCTCGCTGGAAATGCGGCGCGGCGAGCAAGTGCGCTTCGGCGGCACCGATCTGGCCGAGGCCGGCAGCGCCACCAACCCGCCCATGGACGGCTTCGATCGCTGGACCATGGCGCGCGACGCGCGGGAGGACCGCTCGCCGTCCGCCCGCTACGTGGCGCCTGAAATGACTGGGTATGCCGCACTGGACGACTACGGCGACTGGCAGGAAGACCCCGGCTATGGCGCGGTATGGTTCCCGCGCGTGGTGGCCGCGGACTGGGTGCCTTACAGCGCCGGCTATTGGGCCTGGGTGGCGCCGTGGGGATGGAGCTGGTGCGACGATGCGCCCTGGGGCTTTGCCCCGTCCCACTATGGCCGCTGGGCGCGCATTGGCAACCGTTGGGGCTGGATGCCAGGCCCGAGGTCGGTGCAGCCGGTCTACGCCCCCGCGCTGGTGGGATTCATAGATGGAGGCCACTGGCGCGACCATGACCACGACCGCGGCCACGACCGAGGCAATGGCCCGGGCGTCGCGTGGTATCCGCTGGGGCCGCGCGAGGCTTATCGCCCGGTCTATGGCGCCAGCCCGGCTTATGTCAATCGCATCAACCACTTCACCGTCAACAACGAGGTGATCAATAACCATATCCGGAACACGTACATCAACCGGGACGTGCCGGGAGCGATCACCGGCATGCCGGCGCGCGCCTTCGTGCAGGGCCAGCGCGTGCCGCCCGGCGCGCGCGGCGTGGCTTGGCGCAACCTGCCGCGGGGCGAGGCCAATGGCGCGCCGCCGCTGGCGCCCGTCAAGGCCAGCCTGCAGGGCGCGGCACCCGCGCGACCGGCTCCGGCGGAAATTATGCAGGGCTTTGCGCGTCCGGCCATCGCGGCCCGCGCTCCGGGCCGCCCGGCCAGCGATGAACTGGCCCAGCGTTTCGCCCGCGCTGGCGGCACCGTGCCCGGCGCCGGGCCGGCATGGCGTGGCGGCGGCAACGCCCCAGGCGGGAACCAGGCGGCTCCCGCGCCGGTCCGGCTGAGCCAGGCGGCGCCGGAATTTCATGGCCGCAATGGAACGGGCCAGATGCGCGGGGGGCCGGTGACACCGGGGGCTCCTGGCGGCGGAAATCCAGCCTTCGGTCCGCAACGTGCCGAAGGCGGAGTTCGCGCGCCCACGCCGCAAGGATTGGTTGGCGCCGAACACGGCGGCCAGGTGCCCGTACCGGGCGGCGATCCGCGTACGCGCGGCTGGACCACGCGTCCGGACCAGGCGCGCGGCATGCCGCTGCAAAACGGCCAGCCGGCCGCGCAACTCCAGCAGGCCCAGCAGGCCCAGCAGGCCCAGCAGGCCCAGCAGGCTCAACAAGCGCAGCAGGCCCAGCAGTTCCAGCAACGCCAGGCCGAGCAGCGGGCCGCGGCGCAGCAGAACGGCCGGACACTGCAGACCGACCCGCAAGGCATGGCCCGCCAGCAGCAGGAGCGGCAGATGGGGGACCAGCAGCGGGCCCAGCAGGCGCTGCAACAGCAGCAGGACATGCAGCGCCAGCAGCAGCAAAGACAGACGGGAGACCAGCAGCGCGCCCAGCAGGCGCTGCAACAGCAGCAGGATATGCAGCGCCAGCAGCAGCAACGGCAGGCGCAAGACCAGCAGCGTGCCCAGCAGGCGCTGCAACAGCAGCAGGACATGCAGCGCCAGCAGCAGCAAAGGCAGATGGGAGACCAGCAGCGCGCCCAGCAGCCCCAGCAACAGCAGCAGGACATGCAGCGCCAGCAGCAGCAAAGGCAGATGGCGGACCAGCAGCGGGCCCAGCAGGCGCTGCAACAGCAGCAGGAATTGCAGCGCCAGCAGCAGCAAAGGCAGGCTGGGGACCAGCAGCGGGCCCAGCAGGCTATGCAACAGCAGCAGGACATGCAGCGCCAGCAGCAGCAACGGCAGGCGCAAGACCAGCAGCGTGCCCAGCAGGCGGTGCAACAGCAGCAGGACATGCAGCGCCAGCAGCAACAACGGCAGGCGCAGGAGCAGCAGCGTGCCCAGCAGGCGATGCAACAGCAGCAGGACTTGCAGCGCCAGCAGCAACGGCAGATGCAGGAACAGCAGCGCCAGCAGCAGGCAATACAGCAGCAAGCCATGCAGCGCCAGCAACAGGAGCAGCAACGCCAGCAACAGCAGCAACAGCAGTTACAGGAGCAGCAGCGCCAGCAACAGGTCATGCAGCGCCAGCAGCAAGACCAGCAGCGCCAGCAGCAGGAGCAGCAACGCCAGCAGCAGGACCAGCAGCGCCAGCAGCAGGAACAGCAGCGCCGGCAGCAGGAGTTGCAGCGCCAGCAACAGCACGCTGCGCAGCCGCAGTCAGCGCAGCATGTGGCTATGCAGCAACAACCGCATGCCCAGGGGCAGGCAGGCCACCCGCAAGAGCACGGGCATGAGGTTCACTGAGCAGGCTTAGGCAGCCGGCGCCTGGTCCGGGCGTCGGCTGCGTGGCAGGCCTCGCTGGCTTACTTCGCCAGTTCCGACAAGCGCACCGGCGCGATCTTGCCGCTCTGCACCCAGCCCACCACGGTGTCGGCAACGGTGCCGCCCTTGGCGTCGATGCTTTCGATCTCGTTGGGGTTGGCATCCTTGGCCAGCGTCTTCACCGCCTCCGGCATCCTGGCCCGGATCGCGGCCACGTCGCTGGTGGTGCCGGCCAGCTTCATGGCGCCGGCCAGCGCATAGACCATGGTGTAGTTGAGCGACATCTCGGTGGTGGCGTCACGCCCGTCATGCAGCTTCTTGTATTTGCTGTTGTAGGTCTGCGCGGCCGGGCGGGCATCGTTGGCCAGCGGCATCACGCCGATGGCGCCTTCCAGCATGGCCAGGCCGTTGGTGACCTTGGCCATTTCGTCGAGCTTGGCCTGGTCCATCACGATGAAGCCACCCTTGAAGCCCAGCTCGCGCGCCTGCTTGACCACCAGCGCGGTCGGCTCGGACGGGCCGCCGACAAACATCACGTCGGGCTTGTCGGCCAGCACGCGCGACACGCCGCTGTAGAAATCGGTGGCCTTGGTGTAGGACATCGGGTTGTTGGCCACCACCTTGCCGCCCGCGCCTTCCCAGGCCGGCACGAACGCCTGCACCCAGGCCTTGGCGTAGTCGTGGTCGGCCGGGGCCAGCGCCACGTTCTTGCCGTAGCGCTTCATCTGCGCCTTGATGAAGGGCTCGATATAGCCGGTGTAGGACGGCGGGATGCGGATGGTCAGCTTGTTGCCGGTGTCTGTGATGCGCGGCACGCTGGAGTAGGCCATCACCAGGAATTTCTCCTGCTCGTTGAACGCCTGTAGGGCAAAGATGCCGCCCGAATGCGGCACGAACACGGCGGGCGTCTTGTACTGCTGCACCAGGCGGCGTGCATTGATGGCGGCCTCGGCGGGCGCGTACTTGTCGTCCAGCGACACCACTTCCAGCTTGACCTTCTTGCCCTTGACCTCAAGGCCCGAGGCATTGATTTCGTCCACGGCCATCTGGATGCCGGACAGCACGTTCTTGCCGTACAGCGCGGCGCCGCCCGACAGCGGGCCGGTATAGCCCAGCTTGACGACTTCCTGCGCAAAGGCCGTGCCCGATGCCATCAGCGCGGCCATGGCGGTGGCGGCGAGGGGGAACAAGCGGCGGATCATCTTGGTGTGCATCTGGCTGTCTCCTGTTGTGTTTGCACTGCGTTCGTTCGGTTTGCTGGTCCTGGTCCTTCTCCCCTCTCCCGCGCAGCGGATGATGGGTTGGGGGAGAGGGCGGGCGCTGGTTACGCCTTCGTGCTGGAAAAACCAAAGGCTTGTAGTGGTCAAGTTTTTTCGGACAGGCTGATAGGTTGTTTTGCTGTTGGCTTGGCCTCATAAGCGGTAGGCGAGACATAGCCGAGGGTTGAGTG
>NZ_BAAILO010000319.1:0-255 GCF_054589115.1 Cupriavidus sp. 8B
CCGAGCGGACCTCTGGCGTCGCTACGGCGCGCTGGGGAACGTCGGCAAGAGTGCGGCCGACATCCGCAAGGAAGTGACTGCTGGCGGCTGGTATGCATCGCTCGCGGTAGACGGCACGATCCGAGCCGAGACCACGAAGGATGCCGTCAACGACATCTTGACATACAAGGCGGCTGCCTGCGCGAAGGTGCGACAAGCCATCGCGCAGCGGACCTCCGACGAGGCAGAGCGAAAGCGGCTCTATACCCTGCTCAA
>NZ_BAAILO010000320.1:0-296 GCF_054589115.1 Cupriavidus sp. 8B
TTCTTCTTCACCAATCCCCGCTTCTACGCGCGGCTGGAGACCTGGATCGTGACGATCCGCAAGCTCAACGGCGCGATCTGGATGGCAACGCAATCGTTGCAGCAGATCGCACGTGTCGCGGACTTCGAAATCCTCAAGGACAACATCGCCAACATCCTCTACCTGCCCAACAGCCAGGCCAGTACCAGCAAGGACCTGTATTGCGACGTGTTCGGCCTCACCAACGATCAGGTGAAGATGATTGCCGAGGCGGTGCCCAACCGGGACTACCTCTGGACCACCAAGGCACAGACCCG
>NZ_BAAILO010000321.1:0-525 GCF_054589115.1 Cupriavidus sp. 8B
CGGACAACAATCGCCTCGAGCGCGCCATCCGCCCAATTGCCGTTGGCAGAGCGAATTTTATGTTCGTGGGCTCGCCGCGTGGCGGGCGTGCCGCCGCGACGATGTACTCGCTGCTGGGTACCTGTCGTCTGAATGGTATCGAGCCCTATGCCTGGCTCAAGGATACCCTGGAGCGCCTGCCAGCCCACCCCATCAGCCGGGTCCACGAACTGCTACCGCTGTCACGCTAACCGGTAAACTGTGCGTCATGGACATTCTTGACGCATTGCGCCTCGCCCCGAGCGCCGACCTGTACCGCTTGTATCTGACCATCGGTCGGATGCTCGACGATCCGAAGCGGATCCTGGAGAGCCGCCGGCACCTGCATATCGGTATGACCGTCAGTTACGTGGCCGACGACCTGACCCAGCCGGTGCGGCAGGGCCGCATCCTCGAACTTCGGCAGACCCAGGCCGTGGTCGAGGATACCGCTACGCGCCGGCGCTGGGCCTTGCCCTATGCCGCGGTCATCGCCGATGCCACCGC
>NZ_BAAILO010000322.1:0-22438 GCF_054589115.1 Cupriavidus sp. 8B
GCGGAAATCACGGCTACACCGAATGGTTCTCTATTCCCGCCGGTTTGCTCCCCTCTCCCACTTGTGGGAGAGGGGCCGGGGGAGAGGGCGGGCGCTCGTTACGCCTGCGTGCTGGAAAACACCACGGGCTACGCTTCAAGTGGCGCCTAGCTAAGCCACCCCTCTCCCCCTGAGGGGAGAGGGAGAGACAGCCGTCGTCATGGCGCGCGGCTTTGGCCCGTTCGCGGCTTCGGCTAATGCTCCAGGTTTGTCAGCGAGCTGGGGCCGGAAATTCCGGCCCGCTTTCTATCTGGCACTTGCCATGCACTACGCCGCAACGCGCTCGATGGCAGCCGGCGCCTGCGGCGGCTGAATCACCGGCGCGTTCCCGCGCGAGCGGCCCGAGCTGAGATAGTCGGCGATCGACTCCTGCGTGACTTCGCCGAGGTAGACGCCATCGGCGTCCACCACCGGCAGCCAGCTGGTGTTGTGCTGGTACATGCGCGAGAGCACGATGCGCAGGTGCTCGTCGAACGCGGCGGTCGCCATGAACGGCCGCATCGCGTCCGCGCACACGCCCTGCCCCGCGCGCGCATCGCGCCGCGTGACGTAGCCCAGCGTGCGCTGCGCGTCGTCCACCACAGGCAGGTGACGCACGTCGGCCTCGTCCATGATGGCGAAGGCCCGCGCCAGCGGCATGCCGGGGCTGCAGGTCTGCGCCATGGTGGCGGCATCGCCGGCGCGCACCAGCAGCAGGCGCTTGAGCGTGTTGTCGTGGCCGATGAAGGCTTGCACGAAATCGTCGGCCGGACGTGCCAGCAGCGCGTCGGGATGATCGAACTGCACCAGCTTGCCGCCGCGGAACACGGCCACGCGGTCGCCCAGCTTGATGGCCTCGTCGATATCATGCGAGACCATGATCACGGTCTTGCCGAGCTGGCGCTGCATCAGGAAAAACTCGTTCTGGATGCTCTCCCGGTTGATCGGGTCCACCGCGCCGAACGGCTCGTCCATCAGCAGCACGGGCGCGTCCGCCGCCAGCGCGCGGATCACGCCGATGCGCTGCTGTTGCCCGCCCGAGAGTTCGCGCGGATAGCGCGTGAGCATCTTGTTGGGATCGAGCTGCACCATCGACATCAGCTCGCGCGCCCGCTCGCGGCAGCGCTTCTTGTCCCAGCCCAGCAGGCGCGGCACCACCATGATGTTCTCCTCGATGGTCATGTTGGGGAACAGGCCGATCTGCTGGATCACGTAGCCGATCTTGCGGCGCAGCGTGACTTCATCCACGCGGGTGGTGTCCTCGCCGTCGATCAGCACCCGGCCGGAGCTGGGCTGGATGAGGCGGTTGATCATCTTGAGCGTGGTGGTCTTGCCGCAGCCCGAGGGACCGAGGAAGACGCAGATCTCGCCCTTGGGCACCGTGAGCGAAACGGCATCGACGGCGCGCACTTCGGCGCCGTCTTTTTGCTTGAAGGTCTTGGTGAGTTGGTCGAGTTCAATCATGTTCAGCGAATTCCTATCGGTGTCAGCGCCCGCTGCAACCACTGCAGGCAGGCATCGGCCACGATGGCGAGCACGCTGACCAGCACCGCGCCGATCGCCAGCTTGCTCATGTTGCTCTGGCTGATCGCTTGCAGGATCAGCACCCCGAGGCCACCCGCGCCGATGATGGCGGCAATGGTGGCCACGCCGATATTCATCACCACGGCGGTACGCACGCCGCCGAGGATGACGGGCACGGCCAGCGGCAGGTCCACCAGCCGCATGCGCTGCCAGGTGGTCATGCCGATGCCGCGGCCGGCTTCCTGGATGCCGTCGTCGACATTGGTGAGCGCTACGCAGGTATTGCGCATGATCGGCAGCAGCGAATAGAGGAACACCGCGGTCACCGCCGGCACGTAGCCAAGTGCGTGGCCGAAGCGCGCGAAGATCGGGATCATCAGTCCGAACAGCGCGATCGATGGCAAGGTCAGCACGATGGTGGCCAGCGTCAAGAGCGGCGTGGCGAGAAAGCGGAAGCGCGCGCACAGGATGCCCAGCGGCACGCCGACGACGATCGCCAGGCCAACCGCTGAGCCCACCAGCGCCAGGTGCTGGCCGGTGAGCTTGAGCAGGGTCGGCCAGCTGTGTTGGAGGTAAGTCAGCAAGTCCATGCGGCCCTCCTCAGATCAGGCCGTGGCCGCGCAGGAATTCCCGCGCCACCTTGTCGACCGGTTGCTGGTCGATGTCGACCTTGTAGTTCATCTCGGTCATGGCCGCGTTGTCGAGCTGGGCCGACAGCGCGTTGAGCAGGCCCGCGAGCTCGGGATGCGCGTCCAGTGTTGCCTTGCGCACCACGGGTACCGCGTTATAGGCCGGGAAGAAGTGCTGGTCGTCTTCCAGCAGCACCAGGTCGAAGCCCTTGACGCGGCCGTCGGTGGTGTAGACCAGGCCCAGCTCGACCTGCTCGTTCTTCAGCGCCGTGTAGACCAGGCCGGGATCGAGCTGGATCACGTCGCGGCGCGAGAACGGCAGCTTGTAGAGCGTCTTGAGCGGTTCCAGCCCGTCGGGACGCGCGGCAAACTCCATGTCGACCGCGAACGGATGGGCGGTGCCTTCGCCGGCGGCGCGCATCTTCTCGGCGAAGGCCGACAACGTGGTCACGCCAGCGGCTGCGGCGCGCTTTCTCGGCATCGCCAGCGCATAGGTGTTGTTGATACCGGAGGCGTCGAGCCATATCAGGCCGCGCGCGGCGTCGAGCGTCTTGACGCGCGCATAGCTTTCCTCGGCGCCGAGCTTTTCCTCGACCTTGTTGAACACGATCAGCGCCGTCCCGGTGTAGTCCCACACCACATCGAGCTGGCCGCTTTCCATCGCCTGGCGCATCAGCGTGCTGCCAAGGCCCGCGGTCAGCTCGGTGGCGAGGCCTTTGGCCTGCAGGTACTGCGTGGTCATCGACGACAGGATCAGCTGCTCGGTGAAATTCTTGCCGCCTACGCGAACGGTGTCGGCGTGCGCCGGCAGCGCCAGGGCTGCCACGGCGGCAAGCACGGCCACGCTCGCCAGCATGCGTGCGTGGCCACGGGCCGCGCGGCCCGCGTGGGCCAGCGCGCTTGTGATGAAATGCATCGGGTTCTCCTTCATGTTCTGTGCGCCCATCAGTGCCTTAGCGCGCCAGCCCGCGGCGGCGCAGGTAGCAATAACCCGCGGTGGCGAACAGGCCGTCGAGGGCGAGTGCCAGCAGCGCGGTGGCCGCGGCGCCCAGCAACAGCAGGGGCTGGTTGTTCAGGTAGATGCCGGGGAAAATCAATTCGCCCAGGCTGTTGGCGCCGATCAGGAAGGACAGTGGCACCGTGCCGACATTGATCACCAGGCTGATGCGCACGCCCGCCAGGATCACCGGCAGCGCATTGGGCAGCTCGACCCGGAACAGGCGCTGCGTGGCGGTCATGCCAAGGCCGCGCGCGGCCTCGATCAGTGCCGGGGAGACGCCGCGCAAGCCCTCGCAGGTATTGCGCACGATCGGCAGCAGCGAAGCCAGCCACAGCGCCAGGATGGCGGGACGCTCGCCGATGCCAAGCACGGCCAGGGCCAGCGCCAGCACCGCCAGCGACGGCACGGTGTTGCCGATATTGAAGATCTGCATCAGGCGGTCGGCCCAGCGGCGCATGCAGGGCCGGCTCAGGCCGATGCCGGCCGGGATGCCGGTGGCCAGCGCCAGCGCCATGGACCACGCCACCAGGCGCAGGTGGTCGGCCACGTCGTACCACAGGCGGTCCTGATATTGCAGGATGGCATCCACGCCGATCCACGTGACCAGACCGGCCAGCGCGGCAAGCGTGAGACATCCCCAGGCCAGCGCCTGTACGGATTGCTTGGACATATTCCCCTCTGTCCGCATGCCGAATGTGGGCACGAAACGCCACATCCGGATTGACGGACGAACTAAGTGGGCTCGGGCGGGTGCAAATGGGGGCCGCCGGCCCTGACTAGATTGCCTTGCCCGCCATGACCGGCAGATGAGCCGGTGGACGGACGCCGGGTTTCACGCTGTAGAGCGGGAAACCCAATTGAAGGGACACCGTGCCGGTAAAGGCGGGAGTCCCGGGAGCGGCGCAACCCGCTGCAAGGTGCAGGAACGGGAGGCCAGTGGCAGCGCAAATTTGGTGGTTCCGACGCGCCGCCGGATCAATCGGCCGGTGCCACGCTTGGGAAGGCAAGGTGTTGGGGCGGCACTTAAAATGCCTGCCCGGGCCCTGCCTGCCCGACACGCCGACATGATTACGCGGCATCGGATGACAACGAGAGCGCTATTATACCCATTTTCATCGATCTTGTCACCATCACGCTTCCCTTGCGTTTTCACGCCGCTTTCTGGCTGCCTTTATCAGGCTTCGCATGACATCTCGGCGCCACGCGCGTTGTTCCAAAAATGACACAGCGAGTGAGGCCGACCGTACCATGGGCAGAACAATCTTTTGCCCGGATGCCCTCTACCGGTTCTGGCCCAAACCCTTAAATTACGAGGGTAGCCTTTGGGGCCGCGCGCCATTGCCGCCACCCCCAGCCAACAGGAGATCGATCATGGAACAACGCACTACCGCCCCCACCGTCCCAGCCACCGCCGCGGAAACCGTTCAGCGCTCGCGCGCGGTCGACCGCGTGGTGCGCGGCATCGCCACCTCGGACGGCGCCGGCGTCAAGCTCACCCGCGTGCTCACTCAGAACCTGCAGCGCCGCCTGGACCCGTTCCTGATGCTGGACGCGTTCGGCACCGATAGCCGCGACGACTACATCGGCGGCTTCCCCGACCACCCGCACCGCGGCTTCGAGACCATCACCTACATGCTGGCCGGGCGCATGCGCCATCGCGACAGCGCCGGTAATGAGGGCCTGCTCGAAAACGGCGGTGCGCAATGGATGGTGGCCGGCGCCGGCGTGGTGCACTCGGAGATGCCCGAGCAGGAAGACGGCCGCATGGAAGGCTTCCAGCTGTGGCTGAACCTGCCCGCCGCGGACAAGATGACGGCGCCCTGGTACCGCGACCTGCCGGCCTCCGCCGTGCCCACGGTAGCACTGCCGGGCGGCGCCACGGTGCGCGTGCTGGCGGGCGCCTCCCATGGGGTGGCTGGCGCGGTCACGCGCCCGGTCACGGAGCCGCTTTACCTGGACGTGTCGTTGCCGGCAGGGCAGACCTTCTCGCAAGCGCTGCCACAAGGGCATAACGCCTTCCTGTACACCTATCGCGGCGAAATCGCGGTCGGCACCGGCAACAACGCCGCCGTGCTGGAAGCGCAGCGCATGGGCGTGCTGGACAATGCCGCCGGCGCCGACGGGGTCAACGTCACGGCCACGGCCGATGCGCGCTTCCTGCTGATCGCGGGCAAGCCGCTGGGCGAGCCGATCGCGCAATATGGGCCGTTCGTGATGAACACCCAGGAGGAGATCTACCAGACCCTGGCCGATTTCCGCGAAGGCCGCTTCAACCAGATCGCGGTCAGCAACGGCGCCTGACACGCCGCAAGCCATCGGGGGCGGCATCGCGCCGCCCCCGTTCCGGCATAGGCCGGGGCGTCCTGCCCTGGCCGCCGACTCCCTCCCCTTCCCCGCTCCTCCGTTCCTCCCGCTTTCCGCAAATTTCTCGCCGGTTTCGCGCCCATCGGCCATGCTGGCCGTCCTCGGCAGCCCAGCCGCCCGCGCCCCCGCCCGAAACGCCCGGCATGCGACTTGCAACCTGCTTGTATCCGTTGCGGGGCCGAGAAAACTGGCCCGACCAGGTCGTCCAAACCCCGCACACTTATATAATCCAAGGTTAATAAACGGCATCACCGACCAGTCATGGTTGCTGCAATGCGTAACGGCGATCCTGCCCCACGCACTGCAGGAGGTGCTGCCTGATACGAACATTGATCCACGTTGCTGCCATAACAACTCGAGCCGCCTCAGTGACCTTAAGCACAACCCCAAGGCTGGCGCTTGCCCATATCAGCAAGCGCTACCCCGGCGTGACCGCCAACGACGACGTGTCCCTCGTCGTCGCCCCCGGCGAAATCCACGCCGTGCTCGGCGAGAACGGCGCCGGCAAGTCCACCCTGATGAAAATCATCTTTGGCGCGGTCAAGCCGGACGCCGGCGACATGCACTTCAACGGTGCACCCGCCGCCATCCATAATCCGCACGACGCACGGAACCTGGGTATCGCGATGGTGTTCCAGCACTTTTCGCTGTTCGATACGTTGACCGTGACCGAAAACATCGCCCTTGGCCTGCCCCGGGGCAGCAAGGCGGGGGCCGGCAGCCCGCACGCGGGCACCAATATGAAGCAGCTGGCCGACCAGATCCGTGAGACTGCCCAGCGCTATGGCTTGCCGTTGGAGCCGAACCGCCATGTGCACACCTTGTCGGTGGGCGAGCGCCAGCGCGTGGAAATCGTGCGCGCGTTGCTGGCCAAGCCGCAACTGCTGATCCTGGACGAGCCGACCTCGGTGCTGACCCCGCAGGCGGTGCAGACGCTCTTCATCACGCTGCGCCAGCTCGCCGCGGAAGGCACCAGCATCCTGTACATCAGCCACAAGCTCGACGAGATCCGCGAGCTGTGCCATAGCGCCACCGTGATGCGCATGGGCCGCGTCACCGGCGTGTGCGATCCGCGCCAGGAAAGCGCGGCCTCGCTGTCGCGCCTGATGATCGGCGGCGAGCCGCCGCGCGAGGCGCGCGTGCAGACCGAGCCAGGCACCTGCCGGCTGGCGGTGCGTGAACTCTCGCTGCCGCGCGCGCATGCGTTTGCGACGGAGCTCTCCGGGATTTCGCTGGACCTGCGTGCCGGCGAAATCGTTGGCATCGCCGGCGTGTCCGGCAACGGCCAGCAGGAATTGCTGGCGGCGCTGTCGGGCGAGGACGTGCGCGCCGCGCGCGACGCCATCACGCTGGATAACAAGCCGGTGGGCAAGCTGGACGCGCGCCAGCGCCGCCGCGCCGGGCTGGCCTTCGTGCCGGAGGAGCGCCTCGGCCGTGGCGCCGTGCCCGGCATGAGCCTGGCCGCCAACATCCTGCTGTCGCACCAGTCCGCGCCCTATGTGCGGCGCGGCATGATTTCGCCCAAGGCAGCTGCCAGCCTGGCGCAAGCCGTGATCGGCCGCTTTCGCGTGAAGGCAAATGGGCCCGACGCGCTGGCCAAGAGCCTGTCGGGCGGCAACCTGCAGAAATTCATCGTCGGCCGCGAGATCGAAAGCGGCCCGAAGGTGCTGATCGTGGCCCAGCCCACCTGGGGCGTGGACGTCGGCGCAGCGGCGCAGATCCACAACGAGCTGCTGGCGCTCAAGGCCACCGGCTGCGCGTTGCTGGTGGTGTCTGAAGAGCTGGATGAACTGTTCGCCATCTGCGATCGCCTGCACGTGATCGCCAAGGGCCGGCTGTCGCCGTCGATCCCCACCCAGGACGCCACGCGCGAGCAGGTTGGCCTGTGGATGAGCGGCCTTTGGGAAGGTGGCCCTGGCGGGCGGCGCGAACAAGAGGAGGCCTTGCTCCATGGCTGATTTCCTCCTTCGTTCGCCGGTATCGCTGGCACCGCGCGGGCTGCCCTCGCGCCGCATGGCCTATGCCTCGCCCTTCATCGCGCTGGCCTTGACGCTGGCCTTCGGCGCCCTGCTCTTCCTGCTGCTCGGCAAGGATCCGGTCGCCGCGCTCAAGGTGTTCCTGGTCGACCCGCTCAAGGACCGCCGCGCCATTGGCGAGGTACTGCTCAAGACCGTGCCCCTGGTGCTGTGCGCGCTCGGGCTTTCGGTGTGCTACCGCGCCAATATCTGGAACATCGGTGCTGACGGCCAGCTCATCGTCGGCGGCATCTTCGCCGGCGCCACCGTGCTGTACTTCGACGTGCCGGGCAATGGTGTGAACAGCACCGTGGTGCTGGTGCTGGCCGCGCTGGCAGGCGTGGCCGGCGGCATGTTCTGGGCGTCGCTCACCGCCGCGCTCAAGGACAAGTTCAACGCCAACGAGATCCTGGTGTCGCTGATGCTGACCTATATCGCGCAGCAGTTGATGCTGTACGTGGTCAACGGGCCGCTGAAGGATCCCAACGGCATGAACTTCCCGCAGTCCAAGGTGTTCTCCTCCGAGTTCCTGCTGCCTAACCTGATGTCGGGCTCGCGCCTGCACGCAGGCTTTGTGGTGATGCTGGTGCTGGTGGTGCTGATGACCGTGTTCATCTTCCGCAGCTTCGCGGGCTACCGCCTGCAGGTGGGCGGCACCGCCCCGGCGGCGGCGCGCTATGCCGGCTTCTCGGCGCGCCGCTCGCTGTGGAGCGCGCTGATGATCTCCGGCGGCACGGCCGGCCTGGCGGGCGCGTTCGAGGTAACCGGCCCGATCGGCCAGCTGCTGCCCTCGATCTCGCCCGGCTACGGCTTCACCGCGATCATCGTGGCCTTTGTGGGTCGCCTGCATCCGGTGGGCACCGTGTTTGGCGGCATCGTCATGTCGCTGTTCTATATCGGCGGCGAAATGGCCCAGTCGCGCCTGGGCCTGCCTTCGGCGCTTGGCTCGGTGTTCCAGGGCATGCTGCTGTTCTTCCTGCTGGCCAGCGATACGCTGATCGACAACCGCCTGCGCTGGCGCGCCAAGGCCGCCTGAGCGAGAGCCCACAAGACATGGAACAACTAGCCCCTCTTATCGCCACCGCGATCAACGCCGGCACGCCGTTGCTGCTGGCGGCGCTTGGCTTGCTCATCAACGAACGCGCCGGCGTGCTCAACCTGGGCGCCGAAGGCATGATGCTGGTGGCCGCGGCGTTCGGCTTCATGGTCGGCTACCAGACCCAGTCGCCGCTGATCGGCTTTGCCGCCGGCGCGCTGGCCGGCATGCTGATGGCCACGCTGTTCTCGTGGCTGGCGCTGGTGCTGGCCACCAACCAGGTGGCCACCGGCCTGGCGCTGTCGATCTTCGGCACCGGGCTGTCCGCCTTCATGGGCCAGCGCTTTGTCGGCTTTGCCATGCCGTCGCAGGCCAAGTCGATTCCCTGGCTGGCCGACATTCCCTTCTTCGGGCCGGCCTTCTTCCAGCAGCACTGGATGGTGTATTTCAGCTTGTTCCTGTGCGGCGCGATCATGTGGTTCCTGTTCCGCACGCGCGCCGGGCTGACGCTGCGCGCGATTGGGGAGTCGCCGGAATCCGCGCATGCGCTGGGCTACCCGGTGCGCCTGATCCGCTTTGGCGCGCTGCTGTTCGGCGGCGCCTGCTGCGGGCTCGCCGGCGCCTACCTGTCGCTGGTGTACACGCCGATGTGGGTGGAGAACCTGGTGGCCGGGCGCGGCTGGATCGCACTGGCGCTGACCACCTTCGCCACCTGGCGCCCGGGCCGCGTATGGGCCGGGGCGTGGCTGTTCGGCGGCGTCACCATCCTGCAGTTTTACCTGCAGGGCATTGGCGTATCGGTGCCGTCGCAGATCCTGTCGATGCTGCCATATGCGGCGACCATCGTCGTGCTCGCGCTGATCTCGCGCAACCCCGCGTGGATCCGCCTGAACATGCCGGCCTCGCTTGGCAAGCCGTTCCGCCCCGGTGCCGCCTGACCGATCCTGTTGCCGTGCCTGCCAGGCGCCGTGCCGGGCAGCGCCGCGTTTTCGTTTTTACTCAGTTTGTCAAAAGTCCATCAGAGACTCCAGGCTTAAAGCCCTCGTTGTTCAGAGCCACAGTTGCAACCTTAGTCAAAACATCGGTACTCAGTACCCCGGTCATTACAAGGAGAAATCATGATCGTCACGCGCAGGAAAACCCTTGCCGCACTGGCTGCCACCGCCGTGCTGGCTCTCGCGGGCTGCGGCAAGAAAGAAGCCGAAAAACCGGCGCAAAGCGCGGCTGGGGCCTCCGCTCCCGTCGCCGAGCAGAAGGCCGAGCCGCTCAAGGTCGCCTTCGTCTACATCGGCCCGGTCGGCGATGCCGGCTGGACCTACGCCCACGACGCCGGCCGCAAGGCCGTGGAAGAAAAGTACGGCGACAAGGTGAAGACCTCCTTCGTCGAGAACGTGCCCGAATCCGCCGCCGATGCCGAACGCGTGTTCCGCGACCTGGCCGCGCAAGGCAACAAGCTCATCTTCGGTACCACCTTTGGCTACATGGAGTCGATGCTCAAGGTCGCCAAGGAATTCCCGGACGTGAAGTTCGAGCACGCCACCGGCTTCAAGACCGCCGAAAACCTCGCGCAATACGACGTGCGCACCTATGAAGGCGCTTACCTGGCTGGCGTGGTCGCCGGCAAGATGAGCAAGACAGGCAAGATGGGCGTGGTGGCATCGGTGCCCATTCCCGAGGTGATCCGCAACATCGACTCGTTCACCCTGGGCGCGCGCAGCGTCAATCCCAAGGCTACCGTGAAGGTGGTGTGGGTGAACAAGTGGTTTGATCCGGGCAAGGAGCGTGAAGCCGCTACCACGCTGATCGGCCAGGGCGTGGACATGCTGATGCAGAACACCGACTCCGCCGCCGTGGTGCAGACCGCGCAGGAAAAGGGCGTGTACGCCTTCGGCTGGGACAGCGACATGAGCAAGTTCGGCGAGAAGGCCCACCTGGCCGCCTCGGTGATCTCGTGGGGCGTGTACTACAACAAGGTGGTCGGCGACGTGCTGGCCAACCAGTGGAAGAACAGCACCACGTGGTGGGGCGTCAAGGAAGGCATGATCGACCTGAAGGGCTTCAACGCCGTGGTGCCGGATGACGTGAAGGCACTGGTGGAAGAGCGCAAGAAGGGTGTGGTCGACGGCTCCGCGCCGATCTGGAAGGGTCCGCTCAAGGACAATACCGGCAAGGAGCAGCTGACCAAGGACCAGGTCGCCGACGATGGCTTCCTGCATGGCATCAAGTTCTACGTGGAAGGCGTGGAAGGCAAGATCCCGGGCTGATCGCCAGTAGCGCTTGAAGCAGTTGCCGGCAGTCCGCACTCGCGGGCCTGCCGGCACGGTGGCGGGGCGATTCTCCGGCCCCGCCACCTATCCTGGATGCCCTTCGCGTCACCCCTCCCCTGCCTGAAATCCCCGCGGAACTTGAAGCGCCCAAGATCGGCCCAAGCTATCTGCGAGTGGCGCAATCGGCCGCGCTGCTTGATCGCGCTTCATCGCGCTCGATCACACTAGTGGCATTTGCAATAAGTGAAGGAGGCCTCTCATGTGGAAACGATTTTCAGCACTGTGGACCCTGGTGCGGCGCGATGGCCGCCTGCTGTGGTACGCGCTGCGCCATCCCGACGCCCCGCGCTGGCTGCGCCCTGCCGCGTTCGGCCTGGTGCTCTATGCCATTTCGCCGATTGACCTGATTCCCGACTTCATCCCTGTCGTGGGCCTCATGGACGACGTGGTGCTGATCCCGCTGGCAGTGCACTTCATCCTCAAGTGCCTGCCGCCGCATGTGCTGCGGCAGGCCGAGGCGCGCGCCGGCGCCCAGACGGTGCGAGCCCGCTAGCCGCCCGGGCTGCCAGGCTCAGGGCAGCAGGACGGTCGTGCCGGTGGTCTTGCGGCCTTCCAGGTCGCGATGCGCCTGTGCCACATCCGCCAGCGCATAGCGTTGGCGGACTTCAATCTTCACCCGGCCGCTGGTCACCATCTCGAACAGCTCGGCCGCCATCGGCTCCAGCAGTTCACGGTGGACCACATAGGTCATCAGCGTCGGCCGCGTGATGCGCAGCGAGCCCTTGTTGCCCAGCACGGACAGATCGAACGGCGGCACCGGGCCGGATGCGTTGCCGAACATCACCATGGTGCCGCGCGGCTTCAGGCAATCCAGCGAGCCGTTGAAGGTGTCCTTGCCAACCGAGTCGTAGACCGCGGCGACGCCCTTGCCGCCGGTGATTTCCTTGACCTTGTCGACGAAGGATTCGCGCGTGTAGACGATGGTGTGGTCGCAGCCATGCGCGCGCGCCAGCGCGGCCTTCTCATCACTGCCGGCGGTGCCGATCACGGTGGCGCCCAGCGCCTTGAGCCACTGGCTGGCGATCAGGCCAACGCCGCCCGCGGCGGCGTGCAGCAGCACGGTATCGCCGGCCTGCACGCGGTAGCTGTCACGCACCAGGTATTGCGTGGTCAGGCCCTGCAGCATCATCGCCGCGCCCTGCTCGAACGAGATGGCATCCGGCAGGCGCACCACGATATCGGCCGGCATGACCCGCACCTGCGCATAGGCGCCCGTGGGACGGCCGGCATAGGCAACACGGTCGCCCACGCTCAGGTGCTTCACGCCATCGCCAACCGCCTCCACCACGCCGGCGCCTTCCATGCCGAGGCCGGCCGGCAGCGGCTGCTTGTACAGCCCGGTGCGGAAATACACGTCGATGTAGTTGAGGCCAACCGCCTCGTGCCGCACGCGCACCTCGCCGGGGCCGGGATCCCCGACCTCGACGTCGACCCACTGCATCACCTCCGGGCCGCCGGTCTCGAAAATGCGGATGGCCTTGCTCATGTCTCGCTCCTTTCTTTGATGCGTTGTTGGTATGTGTTGATGCGGAAGTACGCCGGCTGAAGCGGCTTACTCCGGATACAGCCGCCGCAGCTCCGCGATCAGCAGATCCGCGGTGGCCACATTGGTGGCGCAGGGCACGTTGTGCACGTCGCAGGCGCGCACCAGGGCATTGATATCGGGTTCGTGCGGTTGCGGCGTCATCGGGTCGCGCAGGAAAATCACCACGCCCACGCGGCCTTCGGCCAGCTGCGCGCCAATCTGCAGGTCACCGCCCCACGGGCCGGAGAGCATGCGCGTCACCGTCAGGCCGATTTCGTCGCTCAGCCGGCCGCCCGTGGTGCCGGTGGCGAGCAGTTCACAGCGCGACAGGAAATCGCGATGGCGGCCCGCAAAGGCCACGATGTCGTCTTTCTTGTGGTCGTGCGCAATCAGCGCAATACGAGGGGGAGTCATCGGCATCATCCTGGCCAATCAGAGAAAGGCCGGGCCGGCATGGCCCGGCGGGAAAACGCCCGCGGCGCGGCACGGCTGCCAGGCCGCCCGCGCGCCGCGGATTGGGTGCGGCAGTCGTTCAGAACGTGCCGGGGTAGGCGCCGCCGTCGAGCAGCACGTTCTGCCCGGTCATGTACGCGGCGTGGCGGCTGCACAGGAACGCGCAGGTGGCGCCGAACTCGGCCGGCTCGCCAAAGCGGCGGCTCGGGTTCTGCGCGGCGCGGCGCTTCGAGACCTCCTCGATCGACAGGCCGGCCTGCCTGGCGCCGCCTTCCATGGTCTTGTAGAGTCGGTCGGTATTGAACGGGCCGGGCAGCAGGTTGTTCACCGTCACGCCGTGCTGAGCCACTTCGCGCGCCAGGCCGGCGACAAAGCCGGTCAGGCCCGAGCGCGCGCCGTTGGACAGGCCGAGCACATCGATCGGGGCCTTCACGGCACCGCTGGTGATGTTGACGATGCGGCCCCATTTGCGCGCGATCATGCCGTCCACGGTGGCCTTGATCAACTCGATCGGGGTCAGCATGTTGGCGTCGATCGCCGCGATCCAGGCGTCGCGGTCCCAGTCGCGGAAATTGCCCGGGGGCGGGCCGCCGGCGTTGTTGATGAGGATGTCCAGGTCGCCCAGCTTGGCGACGGCTTCCAGCGCCAGCTTTCGCCCTGCCGGGGTGGTGATGTCGGTGGCGACCGCCATCACGCGCCGGCCGTGGCGCGCGCGCAGGTCCGCCGCCGCCTTTTCCAGCGCCTCGGCGCCGCGCGCCACGATCACCACATCCACGCCTTCGGCAGCCAGCGCGTCGGCGCAGGCAAAACCGAGGCCCTTGCTGGCGCCACACACCAGCGCATGCTTGCCGCGCAATCCTAGATCCATCTCATCGACTCCTTGTGTCATCGAGGCGGCCACCCGCCTGCTTGTTGTCCTGCGCATCCATCGCGCTGCCGCCGCGCCCTGCTGCCCTGGCAGTGCCTTTGCCGCTGCGCGCTGACAGCAAATATATCCCGCCCATGACCAGCGCGCTGCCGGCGAGCTGCACGCCGGTGATCGGCTCGCCCAGCAACCAGAAGCCCAGGAACAGGGTCGAGACCGGTCCGAGCATACCCGCCTGCGATGCCATCGGCGCGCCGATGCGCGCCACCGCCACCATCGTCAGCGACACCGGCAGCACCGTGCAAAACACCGAATTGGCAAGCGAAAGCCACATCACGGGCGCAGGCTGCAGCAGCGCCGCCAGCGGGCGGCGCAGCACCAGATATTGCACCACGCAGCAGGCGGTGGAAACGCACATCGCATAGGCCACCAGCCGCAACGAACCGATGCGCTGCACCAATTCGCCGGACGCGATCAGGTAGACGCCGTAGGTCAGTGCGCTGCCGAGCACCAGCGCGGCGCCGAGCCACACCTGGCCGCCGCTCACGTCGAGATCATGCGCGAAAACCAGCACGATGCCTATATAGGCCAGCGCCAGGGACAGCCACTGCCGCATGCTGATGCGCCGCTTGAACAGCACGGCGCTGGCCAGCAGCACGAAGGACGGCGTCAGGAACAGGATCAGCCGCTCGAGCCCGGCCGTGATGTATTGCAGGCCGAGGAAGTCGAGGAAGCTGGACAGGTAGTAACCGATGATGCCGAGGAACACGATGCGGCCGCGATCGGCCCAGGACAGCGCCGGCAGGCGCCGCGACTGCCACCAGCCGATCGCCATGAACAGCGGCACGGCAAACAGCATGCGCAGGCTGATGACCATGACCGCGTCGACCTGGTAGCGGTACATCAGCTTGGCGACGATCGCCTTGCCGGAAAAGAGGATGGCGCCGACGGCAGCCACGGCCAGGCCGGCGCGCTGCGATGCCAGCTCGGTGGCAGGCAAGGAGCGGGAAAGTTGGGATGCAGACAAGGGAGAAGCCGGATAGTGGGGCCCCGCGCCGCTGGACGCGGGCGGCCCGCCAGGGACGCGAGCCATTGTATTCGAAAAGAGGCAATTGCATCCGATGCGCATTGTGCTGCGTACAGGTGTTGGGCGACGTGCCCCAACCTTCCCTTTGAAGGAACCATCATGCAACGCGGCTTTCGCTATGTGGGATGGCGCACCTCCACGCCGTGGCCGCCAGGCTAAGCTCTGCCCAGTAGAGTCGCGCGCTGCGGGCCGCCGTGTGCCGCCCGCAGCCCTGGCGAGCCGGAACCGGGAGACTGGTCGTGGATGGCACGGACCGAAGCAGACAATACGATGTGCTGGACCTGATCCGGGCGCTGGCCGCGGGCCTGGTCTGCCTTGGTCATATCCGGGCGCTGGTCATCGTCGACTATGGCGCGAGCGGCCCGCATGGCGGTGCGGCCGGCGTAGCGCTGCAGCTGTTCTACGCGCTTTGCAGCGTCGGCCACGAATGCGTGATCGTGTTCTTCCTGCTCTCGGGCTACCTGGTGGGCGGCACCGTGCGCCGCAAGATGACGCGTGGCGACTGGTCCTGGCGCAGCTACCTGGCCGACCGCATGACACGGCTATGGATCGTATTGCTGCCCGCGCTGCTGCTCGGCCTGTTCTGGGACAGCGCAGGGATCCACCTGGCGTGGGGACCGTTCTACCAGGGCACCGAGGGCAACGCGGTCCAGCAGATCGATATCTCGCAGAACCTCGGCGCCGGGGGATTTGTTTGCAACGCAGCCTTCCTGCAGACCCTTGCCTGCCAGACCTACGGCTCCAACGGGCCGCTGTGGAGCTTGGCCAACGAGTTCTGGTACTACCTCTGGTTCCCTGCGCTATACGGCGCCTGGCACCTGCGCCGCACGCCGCAGGTGTTGCTGTGCGTATTGGCGGCGCTGGTCACGATGGGGTTGTTCCACGGCCTGGTCGAAGGCTTTTTGTACTGGCTGCTGGGCGTGCTGGCGCAAGCCCTGGAGCCGCGGCTGGCGAAGGTGGCGGCGATCGCTCGGCGCAGGTGGCTGGTGCTGCCGGCGTTGCTGGTTTTCCTCGCCGCCATTGCGCTCGCCAAGCATCGGCCATACGCCGACGCCGCTGTCGCGCTGGGCTTCTTCGTGCTGCTGCTGACCGTGTTGTCGACGCGCATCCGTATCGGCCCCGCTGGCTTGTCGCGCCTGGCTACGGTGGCGTCCGGATTCTCGTACTCGCTTTACCTCACGCATTTCCCGCTGGCCCTGTTCATCGCCGCGGCCCTGGTCAAGGTCCGCCAGCCCGTCGGCGCCGGCAGCCTTGGCCTGGTGGCGCTGATCCTGGTGGGCTGCTATGCCTATGCCTTTGCCGTGTACTGGGTATTCGAGCGCAATACGCGGCGCGTGCGCGACCTGCTTGGCCGCCCGGCGCTGCCGGCGGCGGAGCGCGGGCAGAATATCTAGCGCGAGCCGCCACGCTCTTGCCTCGCTTGCCAGCCTGCCCTGAGGGCAACCCTGGCAGCCATCCTGAAACTGCCGTAAGCTCGCCGGTCGGCGCGTCACACGCGCGCCGCATAAGAAAAACCAGGAGCATTCATGACGGCAGCACCCCTCGCTACGCTTTCCTCGCGCATTCCCGTTCCAGTCGACAAGCAAACTGCCGCCCGCCCGCTGATGATGGCCGCCGCCGCGGTTGCCGCGCTCGCATGCGGCTGGCTGCCATCGGTCGCCAACGCGGCCGAATACCCCGTCAAGCCGATCCGCTTCATCGTGCCTTACGCCGCGGGCGGCACCACCGACCTGGTGGCGCGCACGGTCGGCCAGAAGGTGGCGGAGAAACTCGGCCAGCCCGTGGTGGTGGAGAATCGCCCCGGCGCGGGCGGCAATATCGGCATGGAAGCGGTCGCCAAGGCCGCGCCGGACGGCTACACCATCGGCTTCGGCGCCATCTCGACCAATGCGCTGAACCCGCATATCTACAAGCACGTGCCGTTCGACCCGCGCAAGGATTTCACCGCGGTCAGCCTGCTCGGCACCTCGACCATCGTGCTGGAAGTCAGCAACAGCCTGCCGGTGAAGAACGTGGCCGAACTGGTCAGCTACGCCAAGGCCCATCCTGGCCTGACTTACGCCACCGCGGGCACCGGCACGTCCATGCACCTGGCGGGCGCGATGTTCTCGCAGATGACGCAAACGGGCCTGACCCATGTGCCATACAAGGGCAGCAGCCCGGCCATCAACGACATGCTCGGCGGCCACGTGCAGGTGATGTTCGACAACCTGCCCGCCTCGCTGCCGCACATCCAGGGCGGCAAGCTGCGCGCGCTGGCCGTGGCCGGCAAGAGCCGCTCGCCGGCGCTGCCGAATGTGCCAACGCTGGCCGAGGCCGGCCTGGCGGGCTACGCCGTCGAGCCGTGGTTCGGCGTGTACGGCCCGGCCGGGCTGCTCGCGCCGGTGGTGCAAGCGCTCAATGCCGCCTTCGTCGAGGCGCTGGGCAACGTGGACGTGAAGGACAAACTGGTGCAAGCGGGCTTCAACCCCAAGGGCTCGAGCGCGGCGGACCTGCAGTCGCTGACGCTGTCCGAGTACGAGAAATTCGGCAAGGTCGCCAAGAGCGCCAGCATCTCGGTGGATTGAGCGCACGCGGGGCTGCGCGCTTGCGGCGGGAGGATCGCCGGGGGCGGGCAGCACCGCATCCATTACAATCCGGCTGCAACGGGCCCTCGCGCCCACTCCAGCCGCCTACCCGCCATGAAGCAAGATCCCCGTTTTCCCAAGCTGTACATCCTCGATCACCCGCTGATCCAGCACAAGCTCTCCCATATGCGCGACAAGGACACCTCCACGCGCACGTTCCGCGAGCTGCTGCGGGAGATCACACTGCTGATGGGCTATGAAATCACGCGCGACCTGCCGCTGACCACGCGCCGCATCGAAACGCCGCTGGTGGAGCTGGACGCGCCGGTGATCGCCGGCAAGAAACTCACCATCGTGCCGGTGCTGCGCGCCGGCGTGGGCATGAGCGACGGCCTGGTCGAGCTGATTCCCTCGGCCCGCATCGGCCATATCGGCGTCTACCGAGACGAGCAGCACCGCCCGGTGGAATACCTGGTGCGCCTGCCCGACGTGGAAGACCGCAGCTTTATCCTGTGCGACCCGATGGTCGCCACCGGCTACTCCGCCGCGCATGCGGTGGATGTGCTCAAGCGCCGCGGCGTCAAGGACGATGCGATTACGTTCGTGGCGCTGGTAGCAGCGCCGGAAGGCGTCGAAGTGTTCCAGAAGGCACACCCCGGCGTGAAACTGTTTGTCGCCTCGCTGGACAGCCACCTGGACGAGCACGCCTACATCATCCCGGGCCTGGGCGACGCGGGCGACCGGCTGTTCGGCACCAAGAACTGAGTGTTCCCTGCCTGTCCGGGCCTTCGTCTGCGCCCGGCTTGACCGGCCTCAATCCCGCCGGCCGCGGCTCTCCCTAGACTATCGGTATCGGCAGAGGCACACCGTCCGGTGTGCCTCGCCTGACCTGGGAGACCCACATGGCAGCCTTGAAGATCCTGTTTTCGACCCCCACCGGGCTGATGAGCCTGGCCGTCATTGCCTTCATCATCGGCATGGGCTGGTTCTTCATCCGGCTGTTCCTGCGCAAGATGCGGGAAGACGAGGCAGCGGCGCGACGCCGCTGAGCCCTCCCCCCGCCTACTTCTTCTTGCCCGAGCCTAGCAAGCTGCCCAGCACGCCGCGAATCAGCTCGCGCCCGACCTGCGAGCCCACCGTGCGCGCAGCCGACTTGGCCATCGACTCCAGGATGGAGTCGCCACGCCCGGTCTTGCCGGTGCCCTTGGTCAACCCGCCGAAGATCTCGCCCGCCTGGTCCAGCCAGCCGCCGCCCTGCGCGGGCTCCGGCTGGCCTGCCGTGGGCACGGGCGCGGGTGCGCCGCTGCCGGCAGCGGTGGGAGAAGACGCAGGCGCGGCGGCACGGCCCTTGAGCTTCTCGTAAGCCGACGCGCGATCGATGGTCTGCTCATAGGTACCCGCCACCAGCGAGCTGGCCAGCAACTGCTTGCGCTCGTCGTCGGTGATCGGGCCGATCCGGCTGCCGGGCGCCAGCACCCAGGCGCGCTCGGTGATGCCGGGGATGCCTTTGGCGTCGAGCAGCGACACCAGCGCCTCGCCCACGCCGAGCTCCCCGATCGCCTTCTCCAGATCCAGCCCCGGCTTGGCCCGCATGGTGGTGGCCGCCACCTTGACGGCCTTCTGGTCGCGTGGCGTGAAGGCGCGCAGCGCATGCTGCACCCGGTTGCCGAGCTGGCCCAGCACGGTATCGGGGATGTCGACGGGATTCTGCGTGACGAAATACACGCCAACGCCCTTGGAGCGGATCAGCCGCACCACCTGCTCGATCTTGTCGAGCAGGGCCTTGGGCGCGTCGTTGAACAGCAGGTGCGCCTCGTCGAAAAAGAACACCAGCTTGGGCTTGTCGAGATCGCCCGCCTCGGGCAGTTTCTCGAACAGCTCCGACAGCAGCCAGAGCAGGAAGGTGGCGTAGAGCTTGGGCGAATTCAGCAGCTTGTCGGCAGCCAGGATGTTCACCACGCCCTGCCCGTTCTCGGTCTGGATGAAGTCATCCAGGTTGAGCATGGGCTCGCCGAAGAACACGTCGGCGCCTTGCGACTCCAGCGCCATCAGCCCGCGCTGGATAGCCCCGATCGAGGCCGCAGAGATATTGCCGTATTCGGTGGTGAACTGCCCGGCGTTGTCGCCCACGTACTGCAGCATGGCGCGCAGGTCCTTGGCGTCGAGCAGCAGCAGCCCGCTGGCGTCGGCGATGCGGAAGACCAGGTTGAGCACGCCCTGCTGGGTGTCGTTGAGCTCCAGCATGCGCGACAGCAGCAGCGGCCCCATATGTGAGACCGTGGCGCGCACGGGATGGCCCTTTTGCCCGAACACATCCCACAGGGTGGTGGGGCAGGCGCCCCACACCGGCTCGGGCAGGCCGAGCTCGGCCAGGCGCGCTTTGAGCTTGTCGGAGAGCTTGCCCGGCTGGGAAATGCCGGTCAGGTCACCTTTGACGTCGGCCATGAAGACCGGCACGCCCAACCGGGAGAAGCCCTGGGCCAAGCTTTGCAGGGTCACGGTCTTGCCGGTGCCGGTGGCGCCGGTGATCAGGCCGTGCCGGTTGCCCATCTCGGGCAGCAGGGCAAGTTCCAGCTCGGCGTTCTTGGCGATGATGATGGGTTCGGCCATGGTCTCTCTGGTTGGCAAGCCGCGCGGCGCATTCGCCGCGACCGTCCCCGCCTTTCCCGGCGGCTCCCGTGATCGGGAGGCCAGCGGCGGCGGGGCCGCGTGATAAAATGCTGGGCTGATTATAGCCAGCCCCCAGGCCGGCTCACAGACACATAAACCACCCGGCGCGCCGCCAGCGAGCATCCGTTGCCCGCCCGGCACAGCCGGCGCGCAACGCCAAGGCACGCGCGTCAAACATTTTCCGCTGCGGAGAGAATCATGGCCGGTCACTCAAAATGGGCCAATATCAAACACAAGAAGGCCGCGGCTGACTCCAAGCGCGGCAAGGTCTGGACCCGCCTGATCAAGGAAATCACCGTCGCCGCGAAGCTCGGCGGCGCTGATCCCGACTCCAACCCGCGCCTGCGCCTGTCCATGGACAAGGCGATGGATGCGAACATGCCCAAGGACAACATCCAGCGCGCCATCCAGCGCGGCGTGGGTGGCCTGGAAGGCGCCAACTACGAAGAAATCCGCTACGAGGGCTACGGCCTGGCCGGCGCGGCGATCATCGTCGACTGCCTGACCGACAACCGTACCCGTACCGTGGCTGAAGTGCGTCATGCCTTCTCCAAGAACGGCGGCAACATGGGCGCGGAAGGCTCGGTGGCGTTCATGTTCACCCATTGCGGCCAGTTCCTGTTTGCCCCCGGAACGGCCGAGGACAAGCTGATGGAAGCGGCGCTGGAAGCCGGCGCCGACGACGTGGTCACCAACGACGACGGCTCGATCGAAGTGCTGTGCCCGCCCAACGATTTCGGCGCGGTCAAGGCCGCGCTGGAAGCCGCGGGCTTCAAGGCCGAGATGGCCGACGTCACGATGAAGCCGCAGAACGAAGTCAGCTTCACCGGCGACGACGCCGTCAAGATGCAAAAGCTGCTCGACGCCCTGGAAAACCTGGACGACGTGCAGGAAGTCTTCACCAACGCGGTGATCGAGGAGTAAGGCGGGGATCGGGTAAGACCTCGCCTCACGGCGGCAGCGCGGCTCGATAAGCCATTGCTGCCGCTTTTCGCATTTCGCATGCGTCATTTTTTCTGGCAGTAGATCATGAAAGTATTGGTTGTCGGCTCGGGTGGTCGTGAACACGCGATGGCCTGGAAATTGGCCCAGTCGCCCAAGGTGCAGGTGGTGTACGTGGCGCCGGGCAACGGCGGCACCGCGCTCGACAAGCGGCTGCAGAATGTTCCCCTGACCGATCCGGCAGTGCTCGCCGCCTTTGCCGAGCGCGAAGGCGTGAGCTTCACGGTGGTCGGCCCCGAGGCGCCGCTGGCGGCCGGCATCGTAGATATCTTCCGTGCCAAGGGCCTGCGGATCTTCGGCCCGACGCAAGCGGCGGCCCAGCTGGAATCCTCCAAGGATTTCGCCAAGGCTTTCATGCAGCGCCACGGCATCCCGACCGCCGCCTACCAGACCTTCAACGACGCCGCCGCGGCCCACGCGTATATCGACGCGCAGGGCGCGCCGATCGTGATCAAGGCCGACGGCCTGGCCGCCGGCAAGGGCGTGGTGGTTGCCGCCACGCTGGAAGAAGCGCACGCCGCGGTCGACATGATGCTGGCCGACAACCGCCTCGGCGACGCCGGCGCGCGCGTGGTGATCGAGGAATTCCTCGAGGGCGAGGAAGCCAGCTTCATCGTGCTGGTGGACGGCAAGAACGTCCTGGCACTCGCGACCAGCCAGGACCACAAGCGCCTGCTCGATCACGACGCCGGTCCCAATACCGGCGGCATGGGCGCGTACTCGCCGGCCCCGGTGGTCACGCCCGCGCTGCATGCACGCGCGCTGCGCGAGATCATCATGCCGACCGTGCGCGGCATGGAAAAGGACGGCATCACCTACACCGGCTTCCTGTATGCCGGCCTGATGATCGACAGCGAAAGCAACCTGAAGACGCTGGAATTCAACTGCCGCATGGGCGACCCGGAAACCCAGCCGATCCTGGCGCGCCTGAAGACCGACCTGGTCGATGTGATGGAGCACGCCGTCAACGGCAAGCTCGACGAGATCGAACTGGACTGGGACCGCCGCACCGCGCTGGGCGTGGTGATGGCCGCCTTTGGCTATCCCGATGCCCCGCGCAAGGGCGACACCATTACCGGCATCCCGGCCGAGACCGACGACAGCGTGACCTTCCACGCCGGCACCACGCTCAAGGATGGTGTGCTGCTGACCACGGGCGGCCGCGTGCTGTGCGTGGTCGGGCTGGCCGATACCGTCAAGGCGGCGCAGCGCGCGGCTTATGGCGCGGCCGAGAAGATCCACTTCGATGGCATGCAATACCGTACCGACATCGGCTACCGCGCCATCAAACGGTAAAGGGCGAATAGATCTACTGCGCGGCCCATGGCGAGCCCTGCGGTGCTCGCCATGGGCCGC
>NZ_BAAILO010000322.1:22448-43275 GCF_054589115.1 Cupriavidus sp. 8B
CACAGAGTGAGCGCATGCACTTCGTAGTGCCTCCCGCCCTCCCCGCGCGCGGGAGAGGCGAGCGCGACAACGTAAATCGACCTTTGTCGGCAAGCTGAAACCCGCCAAAGCGCGGGTTTTTTTTCCTGCGCTCAGATGCGCGGCGCCTCGGTTTTCTCGCGGTATTCGCACAGTGGCTCGATCGCGCAGTGCCAGCACTCGGGCTTGCGCGCCTTGCAAACATAGCGCCCATGCAGGATCAGCCAGTGGTGCGCATCATGCATGAACTCCTGCGGCACCGTCTTGAGGAGCTTCTGCTCGACCACTTGTACGTTCTTGCCGGGCGCCAGGCCGGTGCGGTTGGCCACCCGGAAGATATGCGTGTCGACGGCGATGGTGGCCTCGCCGAACGCGGTATTGAGCACCACGTTGGCGGTCTTGCGGCCCACGCCCGGCAGGGCCTCCAGCGCGGCCCGGTCGCGCGGCACCTGGCCGCCGTGCTGCTCGACCAGGATGCGGCAGGTCGCGATGACATGCTTGGCCTTGGTCTTGTACAAGCCGATGGTCTTGATGTATTCGATCAGCCCGTCCTCGCCCAGCGCCAGCATCTGCTCCGGGCTGTGCGCCACGGGGTAGAGCTTGCGCGTGGCCTTGTTCACGCCCACGTCGGTGGCCTGCGCGGACAGCAGCACGGCAATCAGCAGCTCGAACGGCGAGCTGTATTCCAGCTCGGTGACAGGGGTCGGGTTGACTTCGCGCAGTGTCTCGAACAGGGCGCGGCACTTGGCTGCGTTCATTCGTCCTTGGGGGCTGGGTTGGGGCCGGGCGCGGCAGCCGGATCGGGCTGGCCCGGCGGGGCTGTCAGGCCGGCCCTGGCGCGGCGGGCCTCGGCGGCGTCGATCTGGGCCTGCACGGCAGGCGAGACGTTCTCGGTATTGCGCGGCTGCACCGCTTGCTGCTTCAGGCGCGCCCGCTCGATGGCGGCCTGGATGATGGCCTGCTTGCGTGCCTGCGCCGCCCGTTCCTCTTCGCTTTGCGTGGTTTCGGCTTGTAGCGCCTGCAGTTTGGCGGCCGCCTTGGCCGCCAGGCGCGCATCGTTTTCCTCGCGCTCGCACACGAGGCGCGAGCGGCGGGCGAGGTAGCGCGCGTGGGCTTCGTCCGCTTGCGCCTGCGACCAGGCGGCCCAGCCGGTACGCTGCGCGGTGACGGGAATCATGGCGATGCAATCGACGGGGCAGGGCGCCACGCAGAGGTCGCAGCCGGTGCACCAGTCCGCCAGTACGGTATGCATCTGCTTGGGCGCGCCAACGATGGCGTCGACCGGGCAAGCCTGGATGCATAGCGTGCAGCCGATGCACAGCGCTTCATCGATCACCGCCACCGCGCGCGCCTGTTCCACGCCCCGCTCCGGGTCCAGCGGCTGCGGCGGCGTGCCAAGCAGCGCCGACAGGCGGCGGATGCCTTCCTCCCCGCCCGGCGGGCAGCGATTGCAGGCTGCTTCGCCCGCTGCCATGGCTTCGGCATAGGGACGGCAGCCGTCGAAGCCGCACTTGGTGCATTGGGTCTGCGGCAGCAGGGCTTCGAGGCGATCGGCGAGGGTCTGGGAAATAGCGGTCACGACAGCTTTTGGGGTTTGCGGGTACGGCGCGGATGCCGTTCTCTTTTTTCCTGGCCGGAACGGGCACGCGGCAGGGATTATCCCCGATTTCGCCGCAGTGCAGAAACGCGCGATGATGCGCCCTTTGCCGGGGCCGCTGCGCGCTAGTTGCCCTGTGCCATAATCCGCGCAACGATTTACCAGCCGTCGCATGCGAAACGAAACCAGAACCAAGCGGGACCCCGAGGGAACACGCCGCCGCATCCTTGATGCGGCCACCGAGGAATTTGCCAAGGGTGGCCTGGCCGGCGCGCGCGTCGACCAGATCGCGCGCCGCGCCGAGACCAACGAGCGCATGCTGTACTACTACTATGGCAGCAAGGAAGGCTTGTTTCTGGCCGTCCTTGAAAAACAATATGCGGAGTTTCGCGCTGCTGAGGAGCAGTTGCATATCGTCGACGAGGATCCCGTGGAGGCGGTACGCACGCTGGCTCGCTTCGTCTGGGACTGGTACTACCGCAATCCCGAGTTCATCCGCCTGGTCAACAGCGAGAACCTGCACGAGGCGCGCCACCTGAAGAAGTCCACCCAGCTGCACCAGCTGATCAACCCGGTGGTCAACGTGCTTGCGGATATCGTCAAGCGGGGCCAGCGGCAGGGCGTGTTCCGCGACAACGTCGACGTCTCGCAGCTATACCTGACGATCTCCGCGCTCGGCTACTACGTGCTGTCCAACCGTTACACCATCAGCGCGGTGATCGGGCGCGACGTGGCGGCGCAGGACGAGCATGAGCGCTTTGCCGAGCTGCACACCGATATGTTGCTGGCTTACCTGGAGCGCCGCTGAGGCATGTAGCGGTGACAGCCCAATGAAAAACGCCCGCGGCAGGCAAGCGGGCGTTTTTCATGGCTGGCAATGCGGCTCAACGATACTTGAGCACGAAATCGCGCAGCTCGGGGTAAATCTCCTGGCGCCAGCGGCGACCGGAGAAGATCCCGTAGTGGCCGCACTTGGTCGCGGTGATGTGCTGCTTGCGCGCCTTGGGAATGCCCGCGCAGAGCTCATGCGCGGCGGCGGTCTGGCCGGCGCCCGAGATGTCGTCCAGCTCGCCCTCGATCGTCAGCAGCGCGGTGCCCTTGATGTCCTGTGGGCGCACCGGCTGGCCATCGATCTCCCAGGTGCCGTTGGCAAGCCGGAATTCCTGGAACACTTCACGGATGGTGTCGAGGTAGTACTCGGCGTCCATGTCGAGCACGGCGTTGTACTCGTCGTAGAAGCGCACATGGGCTTCGGCGTCGTCGGCATCGCCCTCGACCAGGTTCAGGTAATAGTCGTAGTGCGAGGACAGGTGGCGGTCAGGGTTCATCGCCACGAAACCGGCGTGCTGGAGGAAGCCCGGATACACCTTGCGGCCATGGCCCGGGTAATTCGCCGGCACCGTATAGATCACATTGTTCTCGAACCACTCGAACGACTTGTTGGTCGCCAGCGAATTCACCGCCGTGGGGCTGCGCCGCGCGTCGATGGGGCCGCCCATCATGGTCATGGTCTTGGGCGTCTTCTCGCCGGCGGATGCCAGCAGGGAGATGGCCGCGAGCACCGGGACCGTAGGCTGGCACACGGAGATCACATGCAGGTTTTCCGCGCCGATATGGCGGATGAAATCCTGGATGTAATGAATGTAGTCCGCCAGGCGGAAGCGGCCGTTCTCGACCGGCACCATGCGGGCATCGATCCAGTCGGTCACATAGACCTTGTGATCCTGCAGCAGGGTCTTCACGGTGTCTCGCAGCAGCGTCGAGTGGTGGCCGGACAGTGGGGCGCACACCAGCACCACCGGCTCATCCTTGAGCAGCTTGATGGTTTCCGGGTCGTCCGCGTAGCGCTTGAAACGCACTAGTTTGCAGAAAGGCTTTTCGATGATGGTCTGTTCCACGATCGGGATGTCCCGGCCGTTGGAGCGTACCGATTTGATATCGAATTCGGGCTTTTCGTATTCCTTGCCGAGCCGGTACAGCAACTCGTAGCCGGCAGCCAGTCGCGTGGCGCCGGGAACCAGGGACATCGGGCTCAGGGGATTGGTAAAGGTCTTGGCCGTAGCCTGCGCCCATGCGGTAAGCGGGTGCAGCATCGAGCGCTGGAATTCATGCAGCTGGTAAAGCATGACGTGGTCCCTATCAGGCTGGGGCGAAGCTGGAATTCAACGCCTGGACAATACAAATGCAACAAACACAGTTGCTAATGTGTTACGGATTATGCTCGTAATCGAACGATCGTGCGATGCAGCATATACCGTAAAGTACGCCCGCATCGGAAAAAGACAATAGGACAAACACTGTAATTCCCGATGACAAATGCAAAAGATCGTTAAAAATTGTCACGAGATACGAAAAAGGCGACCGAAGCCGCCTTTTATGCACTTTACGCGTTCAGCGTTACAGCACGGCGGCGATGGCGTTGACCACCGCGTCGATGTTGCGGCTGTTCAGCGCGGCCACGCAGATGCGGCCGGTGCCCACGGCGTAGATGCCGTGCTCGTTGCGCAGCACGTCGACCTGGGCCGCGTTCAGGCCCGAGTACGAGAACATGCCGCGCTGGGCCTTGACGAAGGAGAAGTCGCCCGGCACGCCCTTGGCGGCCAGCTTGTCCACCAGCGCATGGCGCATCAGCTTGATGCGGTCGCGCATCTCGCCCAGTTCCTGCTCCCACATGGCGCGCAGTTCCGGGCTGTTCAGCACGGTGGCGACCACGGTGCCGCCGTGGGTCGGCGGGTTGGAGTAGTTGGTGCGGATGACGCGCTTGACCTGCGACATCACGCGCTGGGCTTCTTCCTTGTCCGTGGTGACGATCGACAGCGCGCCCACGCGCTCGCCGTACAGCGAGAAGCTCTTCGAGAACGAGCTCGAGACGAAGAACGGCAGGCCGGATTCGGCGAACAGGCGCACTGCCGCGCCGTCCGGCTCGATGCCTTGCGCGAAGCCCTGGTAGGCCATGTCGAGGAACGGGATCAGGTTGCGTTCCTTGATCAGGCCAACCACTTGCTGCCATTGCTCGGCCGAGAGGTCGACACCGGTCGGGTTGTGGCAGCAGGCATGCAGCACCACGATGGTGTTGGCGTCGTACGACTTGAGCGACTCCACCATGCCGGCGAAATTCAGGCCGTGGCTGGCAGCATCGTAGTAGGCGTAGTTGATCACGGGGAAACCGGCTGCCTCGAACAGGGCGCGGTGGTTTTCCCAGCTCGGGTCGCTGATGGCGACCTTGGCATCCGGGTACAGGCGCTTGAGGAAGTCGGCGCCGATCTTCAGCGCGCCGGTGCCACCAAGTGCCTGAGCGGTCACAACGCGGCCTTCGGTGATCAGCGGCGATTCCTTGCCGAACAGCAGGGTCTGCACGGCCTGGTCGTAGGCGGCGATGCCTTCGATCGGCAGGTAGCCACGCGGGGTGGCGGTGGTCAGGCGAGCCTTTTCGGCTTCCTGCACGGCGCGCAGCAGAGGGATTTTCCCTTCGTCGGTGAAGTACACGCCAACACCCAGATTGACCTTGGTGGCACGGGTATCGGCATTGAAGGCTTCATTCAGGCCCAGGATCGGGTCGCGTGGGGCCATCTCGACGGCAGAAAACAAACTCATTTGGGATCTCGTGGTCAGCTATGTAACAAAACGGGAAGGCGTAGAATGCTCCGGACTGCGCTCGGGAGTGCCGGCGGCCCCCATCTTGATACCTGGCCGCCAACCCCAAGATTCTAGCGTATCCGCCCGTTTTCCTGAGGTTTTCCCTTGCCTGCCTATGTCGAATCTCGTTGAAGTCGCGCCCGCGCTGGATGAAGAGAAGTTCGCGACCTTTCCCGGTTCGCCGTTCCAGCTTTACCAGCCCTATCTGCCGGCGGGCGACCAGCCCGAGGCGATCCGCCAGCTGGTCGAAGGGGTCGAGGACGGCCTTTCGTACCAGACCTTGCTGGGGGTGACCGGTTCGGGCAAGACCTTCACCATGGCCAACGTGATTGCCCGCATGGGCCGTCCGGCCATCGTGTTCGCGCCCAACAAGACGCTGGCCGCGCAGTTGTATTCGGAGTTTCGCGAGTTCTTCCCGCGCAATGCCGTGGAGTATTTCGTCAGCTACTACGACTACTACCAGCCCGAGGCCTACGTGCCGCAGCGCGACCTGTTCATCGAGAAGGATTCCTCGATCAACGAGCATATCGAGCAGATGCGGCTGTCGGCCACCAAGAGCCTGCTGGAGCGCCGCGACACCATCATCGTGGCCAGCGTCTCCGCCATCTACGGTATCGGCAACCCGTCCGAGTACCACAAGATGATCCTGACGCTGCGCACGGGCGACAAGATCAGCCAGCGCGACGTGATCGCGCGCCTGATCGCCATGCAGTACACCCGCAACGAGACCGATTTCCAGCGCGGCACGTTCCGCGTGCGCGGCGATACGCTGGATATCTTCCCGGCCGAGCATGCCGAGCTGGCGGTGCGCGTCGATATGTTCGACGATGAGATCGATTCGCTGCAGTTCTTCGACCCGCTGACCGGGCGCGTGCGGCAGAAGATCCCGCGCTTCACGGTCTATCCGTCGAGCCACTACGTGACCCCGCGCGAGACCGTGCTGCGGGCGATCGAGGACATCAAGGTAGAACTGCGCGAGCGCCTGGACTTCTTCTATAAGGAGAACAAGCTGGTGGAAGCGCAGCGGCTGGAGCAGCGCTCCCGCTTCGACCTGGAAATGCTCTCCGAGCTCGGCTTCTGCAAGGGCATCGAGAATTACTCGCGCCACCTGTCGGGCGCCAAGCCCGGCGATCCGCCGCCCACGCTGGTCGACTACCTGCCGCAGGACGCGTTGATGTTCCTGGACGAGTCGCACGTGCTGATGGGCCAGTTCAACGGCATGTACAACGGCGACAAGGCGCGCAAGACGACCTTGGTCGACTACGGCTTCCGGCTGCCGTCCGCGCTGGACAACCGCCCCCTCAAGTTCTCGGAGTTCGAAGGCAAGATGCGGCAGGTGATGTTTGTCTCCGCGACGCCGTCCAATTACGAGAACGAGCATGCGGGCCAGGTGGTGGAGCAGGTGGTGCGGCCCACGGGCCTGGTCGATCCGATCATCCACGTGCGTCCCGCGACCACGCAGGTCGACGACCTGCTGTCCGAGATCCACCAGAAGGTGTCCGTCGGCGAGCGCGTGCTGGTGACCACGCTGACCAAGCGCATGTCCGAGCAACTGACGGAGTTCCTCACCGAGAACGGCGTCAAGGTGCGCTACCTGCACTCGGATATCGATACGGTGGAGCGCGTGGAGATCATCCGCGACCTCCGCCTGGGCACCTTCGACGTGCTGGTCGGCATCAACCTGCTGCGCGAGGGCTTGGATATTCCGGAAGTCTCGCTGGTGGCGATTCTCGATGCGGACAAGGAAGGCTTCCTGCGCGCCGAGCGTTCGCTGATCCAGACCATCGGCCGCGCGGCCCGAAACGTCAACGGCACCGCCATCCTGTACGCCGACCGGATGACCGATTCGATGAAGCGGGCGATCGGCGAGACGGAGCGCCGCCGCGCCAAGCAGATCGCGTTCAACGAAGCCAATGGCATCGTGCCGCGCGGCGTGGTCAAGCGCATCAAGGACATCATCGACGGGGTCTACGACCCGGGCGAGGTCAAGGCGGAACTGCTGGCCGCGGAAGAGCGCGCCAAGTACGAGGACATGAGCGAGAAGCAGGTCGCCAAGGAGATCAAGCGGCTTGAAAAGCAGATGTTCGAGCACGCCAAGAATCTCGAGTTCGAAAAGGCGGGGCAGGTGCGCGACCAGCTGGCCAAGCTCAAGCGCCAGATCTTTGGCGCCAGCGGCGATGGGGAGCACCTGCCGCCGCCGGCCGCGGCTGCGTCCTGAGGACGATGGGCCCGGCTACCGTCTATAGTTGGAATCCCGGACGGTGGTGAGGAGATGGTCCATGGTCAAGTTCGCTCTGTGGGTTCCGCTGCATGCGAAGCCCGGCAAGGAAAAGGAAGTCGAGGCGTTCCTGCTCGGCGGCTTGCCGCTGGTTCAGGCCGAGGCTGGCACCACAGCATGGTTTGCGCTGCGGCTCGGGCCATCCATGTTCGGCATCTTCGATGCGTTTGCCG
Source organism: Cupriavidus sp. 8B (assembly GCF_054589115.1). Classification (NCBI taxonomy): domain Bacteria; kingdom Pseudomonadati; phylum Pseudomonadota; class Betaproteobacteria; order Burkholderiales; family Burkholderiaceae; genus Cupriavidus; species Cupriavidus sp. 8B. The sequence goes on from NZ_BAAILO010000322.1 coordinate 30,151, forward strand.
ATGAGGCCGGGCGCGACGCGCATCTCTCGGGCAAGGTGGCCGAGGCCCTGATGGCCAAGGCGCCCGACCTGTTCGCCAAGCCGCCCTCGATCGAGAAGCTGGACGTGCTGGCGGCCAAGCTGCCCTGAGCCAGTGTGCCTGCTAGCCCTTCGGGGGCAGCGAGCGCAGGCGCTTGCTGACTTCCAGCAGGGTGTCGCACTCGTCCGCGCCGATTTCTTCCTCCAGGCTGCGCCGGACCACGGTGGGCAGGCTTTCGCAGCCTGCACCGGAGACGGCGTCCGCGGACGGTTCGGCGGCGCCGGCCAGGCTTGCGCAAGGCAGGAGGGGCGGTAGGAGGCGTTGGCTGAGGCGAAGGTTCACCGCGCGATTATGCGGTGGGAGGCACCTTTGGGTCATCTTTTTTGCCAAGCGCCTTCAAACCGCGTGCTGGCGCTCCCGTGAGCGCGGCCCGGCGGGCAGGGCGGTAGAATCCGGCTTCTGCTGCAGCCGCACCCGGTGCGCTGGCTGCAAGCCCGTCGCCCGTGCCGCGGTTTGTCGATCTGCTTTCGGCGCTGGATAGCGCCCCACCCCTATGAAGAAATTCGCCATTTTGATGTGCTGCATGGGAAACATTTGTCGTTCGCCGACGGCGGAGGGCGTGTTGCGTGCCAAGCTGGAGGCGGCGGGCCTGGCCGACCTGGTCGAGCTGGATTCCGCCGGCACGCATGGCTATCACATCGGGCGTGCGCCGGATGCACGCTCCCAGCGCCATGCGCTGGCCCGTGGTTACGACCTCTCCGCGCAACGCGCGCGCCAGGCCGTGGTGCAGGACTTCGCTCGTTTCGACCTGCTGCTGGCCATGGACCAGGACAACCTGGCGGCGCTGCGCGGCATCTGCCCGGCTGGCAGCCAGGACAAGCTGCGCCTGCTGATGAGTTTCGCGAGCCGGCACGACGCGGACGAAGTGCCGGACCCCTACTACGGAGAGGGCGATGGCTTCGAGCGCGTGCTCGACTATGTCGAGGACGCCTGCGACGGCGTGATCGCCATGCTGCGTGCAAAGGGGCTTGGCGGCGCCACCTGATCGCGCTCGCCCGCCCTTGCAGCCTTTCCATTACTTTCACGAGGATTCATGTTTCGTTCCCTGTTCCGCAAATGGCGCGAGTCGCGCAATGCCAGCCTGCAACTCGACGCAATCCTGGCGGCAGCGGACCCGGAGGCGCCACTGGCGGACCGTAACGGCTGGCTGATCGAGCTAGGCTACTGGATCCGGCGCGACGGGCTGCCGGGCGCCGAAGGCGTGGCGGCCGACAAGAGCCGCCGGGAGCATGTGCGGCTGCGCTACCTGTTGCAGGTGCTTGGCCGCAATCCGGAAGTGGCGGGACGCTTTGCCTGCATGGTGCGCTCCATCGTGCGCGACAACGATCCGGTCACCTTGCTGTGCGACACCGGCGTGGCCTCCCACCCGGGCTTCTGGAGCGAGGTGCTGAACCGCCTGCAGGCGCGGTTCCTGCCGCCGCCGCCCAACCGCGGCGATCTGGCGGGCCTGTTCGCCCTGCTGTTTATCGATGGCAACGATGCCGATTGGGTCGAGGACCTCGATGGCGACCTGCTGGAACGGCTGGCTGCCGTGCTGCGCACCGATGACCCGGAAGCGCCAGGTGAAGGCGCGGCGCCGCCCGAATGGGATCGCTTTGACCGCACGCTGGCCACCAGCATCCAGGTGCTGGTCAGCCAGGTGCGTGCCACCGGGCTGAGCCAGGCGATTCGCTCGCGCCTGAAGGGGAAGGTGCAGGACACGCCATTCTTCCGCCTGGACAGCGCCGTGCAAGTCTTGTGCGAAGAGGACGAAGCGACGCGCGATGGCGAGGCCTTTGCGCACCGGCTCAACTATTTCCGCGCGCTGCTCGATGGCTGCCACCAGGCGGCCCAGCGCGTGTATGACGACCTGGAGGAGAATGGCGTCTCGGTGGAGGTGGTGTTCCAGATCGAACGCATGAAGGTGCGGCTCGCCCGCATCGAGCTGTTGCTGGCGACCTGGGTCGAGCCGCAGCGGCGCGGCCGGCATGCCCACCTGATCGCGGCGCTGATCCGCTCCACCCAGGCGCGCCGCAGCATCGCGCACCTGGCGGGCACTTCGTTCTCGCAACTGGCGCGCAAGGTGGTGGAGCGCTCGGCCGAGACCGGCGAGCACTACATCACGCGTGATCGCCGCGAGTATCGCGAGCTGATGCGGGCTGCCGCCGGTGGCGGCTTGATCACCGTCGGCACGGTCTATCTGAAGTTCCTGATCTACGGGCTGCACCTGGACAAGTTCATCGAGGGCCTGCTGGCCTCGCTCAACTATGCGGGCAGCTTCCTGGTGATCCACTTCGCGCATTTCACGCTGGCCACCAAGCAGCCGGCGATGACCGGCCCGGCGCTGGCGCACCGGCTCGATGCGGTCGGCAGGCCGGAAGGCCGGGAAATCTTCGTCGACGACACCATTGCGATGATCCGCTCGAATGCCGCGGCGATTTTCGGCAACCTGGTGGTGGTGTTCCCGGTGGCGATGGGCATCCAGTGGCTCGCCAACCGCATCCTGGGCGCCAACCTGATCACGCCCGCCAAGGCGATCGCCACCATCGAGTCGTTTTCCATTCTTGGCCCCACGCCGGTCTACGCCATCTTTACCGGGGTGCTCTTGTGGCTGTCGAGCCTGGTGGCGGGCTGGGCCGACAACTGGTTCGCGCTGCACAAGGTGCATGACGTGATGGCGTACAACCGCCGCCTGCGCTATGTGCTGGGAGCGCAGGGAGCCACACGGATGGCGGACTTCTGCAAGCGCAATATGTCGGGGATCGCAGCCAATGTGTCGCTAGGGCTGCTGCTCGGGCTGGGCCCGGAAATCCTCAGCTTCTTCGGCCCCCATATGGAGGTGCGGCACGTCACGTTGTCGACCGGCTCGGTGGGCACCGCGATTGGCGTGCTCGGCCTGGCCGTGCTGAAGATGCCGTCGTTCTGGCTGGCGGTGGCGGGCATCGCGCTGATGGGGTTGCTGAACGTCGCGGTGAGCTTTGCGCTGGCCTTCAACATGGCGTTGCGCTCACGCAGCCTGCGCCGGGTGGATCGCCGCGCGCTGAGCTCGGCCGTGCGGCAGCGCATCCTGAAACATCCCTGGTCGCTGATCGTGCCGCCGCGCGGGCCCGTTGGCGCGGCCTCGGCGGAGCAGGGGCGGGTTTGATGCAATGCGGCAGGGGTACTTGACCGAATTAGTCAACTTCTTTTATACTTGACCGAAATGATCAAGTACTCCCCAGCATCATGAGACTGACGACCAAAGGCCGCTTCGCGGTAACCGCCATGATTGACCTGGCCATGCGCCAGGATCAGGGCCCCGTTACGCTAGCGGGCATCAGCCAGCGCCAGAAAATATCCCTTTCTTACCTCGAGCAGCTGTTCGGTAAGCTGCGCCGCCACGAGATCGTGGAGAGCGTGCGCGGCCCGGGTGGTGGCTACAGCCTTGCCCGCAAGGCGGAAGACGTGACGGTGGCCGACATCATCATCGCAGTCGATGAGCCGCTCGACGCTACGCAATGCGGCGGGAAGGGTAATTGTAACGGAGATGAGGGAACCGGTCGCTGCATGACCCACGAGCTGTGGGCCACGCTGAACCAGAAAATGGTCGAATATCTCGATTCCGTCTCCCTGAAGAACCTGGTCGACCAGCAGCGTGCCAAGAGTCCCGCTGTGTTGCACGACATGCGCGATGAGTCGGTGGCGCAAACCGTGGCCGCACCACGCGGCAAGGCGGACAAACAGGAAAAACCCGCGCGTCCGCGGGTGGTGAATTCGGTTTTCAGCCTGGCTCAGTCGTAAGACGGGCAGCCGGCGAGAGAACAGAGAGCAACGTCAAGCATAGCGGTCCCTAAAAGGCAGTCATAACGATGAGCACCCCACATTTCCCCATTTACATGGATTACTCAGCCACCACGCCGGTAGACCCGCGCGTGGCGGACAAGATGATTCCGTACTTGCGTGAACAGTTCGGCAATCCGGCTTCGCGCAGCCACGCCTACGGCTGGGATGCCGAGCGCGCGGTGGAAGAAGCGCGTGAGCAGGTGGCGGCACTGGTGGGCGCCGATCCGCGCGAGATCGTGTGGACGTCGGGCGCAACCGAGTCCAACAACCTCGCCATCAAGGGCGCGGCCAATTTCTATTCGGGCAAGGGCAAGCACCTGATCACGGTGAAGACCGAGCACAAGGCTGTGCTCGACACCACCCGTGAACTGGAGCGCCAGGGTTTCGAGGTCACGTACCTCGACGTGCAGGACAACGGCCTGGTCGACATCGAAGTGCTCAAGGCGGCGATCCGCCCGGACACGATCCTGGTGTCGGTGATGCTGGTCAACAACGAGATCGGCGTGATCCAGGACGTGGCGCAGATCGGCGAGATCTGCCGCGCCAAGGGCATCATCTTCCATTGCGACGCTGCCCAGGCCACCGGCAAGGTAGCGATCGACCTGAATACGCTGAAGTGCGACCTGATGTCGTTTTCGGCGCACAAGACCTACGGCCCCAAGGGCGTGGGCGCGCTGTACGTACGCCGCAAGCCGCGCGTGCGCCTGGAAGCGCAGATGCACGGCGGTGGCCACGAGCGCGGCATGCGTTCGGGCACGCTGGCCACGCACCAGATCGTGGGCATGGGCGAAGCCTTCCGCATCGCCCGTGAGGAAATGGCAACGGAGAACGAGCGCATCCGCATGCTGCGCGACCGCCTGTGGCGCGGCCTGTCGGGCATGGAAGAGGTCTACCTGAATGGCGACCTGGAACAGCGTGTGCCGCATAACCTCAATGTCAGCTTCAACTTTGTCGAAGGCGAATCGCTGATCATGGCAATCAAGGACGTGGCGGTGTCGTCGGGCTCGGCCTGCACCTCGGCGTCGCTGGAGCCTTCGTACGTGCTGCGCGCCCTGGGCCGCAACGACGAACTGGCGCACAGCTCGATCCGCTTTACGGTGGGTCGCTTCACCACCGAAGAAGAAGTCGATTACACCGTCGAACTGCTCAAGAGCAAGATCGCCAAGCTGCGCGACCTGTCGCCGCTGTGGGAAATGTTCAAGGACGGTGTGGACCTGAATTCCATCCAGTGGGCCGCGCACTAAGCGCCAGGATCCACGCAAGACCCCATAAATACCGATACGCCAAGAGGTAGCCATAATGTCATACAGCACGAAGGTTCTCGACCACTATGAAAACCCCCGCAACGTTGGCTCGTTCGACAAGAACGACGACGCCGTGGGAACCGGCATGGTTGGCGCGCCCGCTTGCGGCGACGTCATGAAGCTGCAGATCAAGGTCAACGAAGCCGGCGTGATCGAAGACGCCAAGTTCAAGACCTATGGCTGCGGCTCGGCCATCGCGTCCTCCTCGCTGGTGACCGAATGGGTCAAGGGCAAGACCGTGGATCAGGCACTGGAAATCAAGAACACGCACATCGCCGAAGAACTGGCGCTGCCGCCGGTGAAGATCCACTGCTCCATCCTGGCTGAGGATGCCATCAAGGCAGCGGTCGAGGATTACAAGAAGAAGCACGAAGGCGCCGAGCAGAAGGCCGCCTGAGTTCCGTGTTCAATCAAGGGATGAAGCAGCGATGATCACGCTTACCGAGAAGGCCGCCAAGCACGTGGCGCGCTACCTGGACCGCCGTGGCAAGGGCGTTGGCCTGCGCCTTGGCGTCAAGACCACCGGCTGCTCGGGCCTGGCCTACAAGCTGGAATACGTCGACGACCTGTTGCCGGAAGACAGCGTGTTCGAGTCGCACGGCATCAAGGTGATCGTCGATCCCAAGAGCTTGCCGTATATCGATGGCACCGAGCTCGATTTCGCGCGCGAAGGCCTGAACGAGGGGTTCCGCTTCAACAACCCCAACGTCAAGGATGAGTGCGGTTGCGGAGAGTCGTTCCGGGTTTGAGCGTGCTGGCATCAGCGCGCCGGATACGATGAAACGCAGCATTGTCGGCTTTCACCAGGACGAGGAAAGCCACTGGGTGGCAGAACTCGATTGCGGGCATGGCCAGCATATGCGCCACGACCCGCCCTGGCAGATGCGTCCGTGGACGCTGACGCCGCAGGGGCGGGAGGCCCGCATCGGCGAACTGGTGAACTGCCTGAAATGCGATCGGGCGGAGCCGCCGGCGGATGGGGCGGGCAGCAGCGCACAGCGCGCTGCCTGACCGGAACAGTCCGCCACATTGCTGCGGCCTGTGCCGCGCGGTCAGCGTGCCGCTTTCACGCTGAAGGAAGTTCAAGGGGGCGGCGCAGCCGCTCCTTTTTGTTGGGGAAGGTGTTGAAAGACGATTATTTCGCGCTGTTCGGCCTGCCGGTCGGATATGCGGTCGATGAGACGGCGCTGGACGCCGCCTACCTGACCGTGCAATCGCAGGCGCATCCGGACCGCTTTGCCAATGCCGGCGACGCCGAGCGGCGCGTGGCCATGCAATGGGCCGCGCACGCCAACGAGGCGTACCGTACGCTGCGCCAGCCGCTCAAGCGCGCGATCTACCTGCTGACGCTGCGCGGCGTGGACATCCAGGCCGAGAGCAATACCGCCATGGCGCCCGCCTTCCTGATGCAGCAGATGGAATGGCGCGAGGCCCTGCAGGAAGCGGTCGAAGACAAGGACATTGCGCGCCTCGACGCGCTGTTGCGTGAGCTGCGCGGCGAGAAACGCCAGCGCCACGCGGCGCTCGGTGCGCTGCTCGATGCCGGCGATAACGCGGGCGCCGGCAGCGCGGCCAGGCAATTGATGTTCATCGAGAAAATTGAACACGATACCAGCGAGGCGATCGACCGCCTGGAAGGCTAGGGCTCCAAGGGAGCCCAGCGCCTTCCAGGCACGTTCGCCCCAGCCATGCCACAATGGCGCCCCGGCGCGAGACCGGCCTGTCTGACAGGCCGCCTTGGCACCGCACGAATAAAGAAGATTCATCATGGCACTGCTCCAGATCTCCGAACCCGGCATGTCGCCGGCACCCCACCAGAAGCGGCTCGCGGTCGGCATCGACCTCGGCACCACCAATTCGCTGGTGGCGGCGGTTCGCAACAGCATTCCCGAAGTCCTGACCGATGAAAGCGGTCGCGCGCTGCTGCCTTCGGTCGTGCGTTACCTGTCCAAGGGTACGCAGATCGGCTACCGTGCACAGGAAGAAGCGGTGTTCGACCCCAAGAACACCATCGTCTCAGTCAAGCGCTTCATGGGGCGCGGCCTGCGCGACGTCACGCATATCGAGCATAGCCCCTACGATTTTGTCGATGCGCCCGGCATGGTGCAGATCAAGACCGTGGCCGGCGTGAAGAGCCCGGTGGAAGTCTCGGCGGAAATCCTGGCCACGCTGCGCCAGCGCGCCGAGGATTCGCTCGGCGATGAACTCGTCGGCGCGGTGATTACCGTGCCCGCCTATTTCGACGATGCCCAGCGCCAGGCCACCAAGGATGCCGCGCAGCTCGCGGGCCTGGAGGTGCTGCGCCTGCTCAACGAGCCGACCGCGGCAGCCATCGCCTACGGCCTGGACAATGCCTCGGAAGGCATCTATGCGGTGTACGACCTTGGCGGCGGCACCTTCGACATCTCCATCCTCAAGCTCACCAAGGGCGTGTTCGAGGTGATGGCAACCGGTGGTGACTCCGCCCTCGGCGGCGACGATTTCGACCAGCGCCTGATGTGCTGGATCGTCGAGCAGGCCAGCCTGCAACCGCTGTCGGCCGAGGATATGCGCCTGCTGATGGTACGCTCCCGTGCGGCCAAGGAAGCGTTGTCGGCGGCCGATTCGACCGTGATCGACGCCGTGCTGAACAGCGGCGAGATCGTCCACCTGACGCTGTCGGCCTCGACGTTTGTCGAGCTGACCGCGCCGCTGGTGCAAAAGACCCTGTCGCCGGTGCGCAAGGCGCTGCGCGATGCCGGCGTGGCGGCCGACGAGGTCAAGGGCGTGGTGCTGGTTGGCGGCGCGACCCGCATGCCTTCGATCCGCAAGGCGGTGGGAGACTTCTTCGGCCAGCCGCCGCTGACCAACCTCGATCCGGACAAGGTCGTGGCGCTGGGCGCTGCCATGCAGGCCAACCTGCTGGCCGGCAACGGCGCCCCGGGCGAGGACTGGCTGCTGCTCGACGTGATCCCGCTGTCGCTTGGCGTGGAAACCATGGGCGGCCTGGTCGAGAAGATCATTCCCCGCAACAGCACCATCCCGGTGGCGCGCGCGCAGGAATTCACCACCTTCAAGGACGGCCAGACGGCCATCGCCATCCACGTGCTGCAAGGCGAGCGCGAACTGGCGAGCGATTGCCGCTCGCTGGCGCGCTTCGAGCTGCGCGGCATCCCGCCGATGGTGGCTGGCGCGGCACGCATCCGCGTGACCTACCAGGTCGACGCCGACGGGCTGCTGTCGGTCTTCGCGCGCGAAACGCAATCCGGCGTGGAAGCAACCATCGCCGTCAAGCCGTCCTACGGCCTGGCCGACGATGAGATCGCCCGGATGCTGCAGGACAGCTTCCGCGAAGCCGAGCATGACATGAAGAGCCGTGCGCTGGCGGAGGAACGGGTGGACGCCGCGCGCCTGATCGAAGCCACGCGCCGCGCGCTGGAGCTCGATGGCGACCTGCTCTCGGCCGAAGAGCGCGCCGACGTGGAACGCCTGATCACGGCTACGAGCGACATCGCCGCCGGCGAAGATCACCACGCCATCAAGACGGCGGTGGAAGCGCTGTCCCACGGCACCGACGAATTCGCCGCCCGCCGGATGGATCGCTCGATCAAGAGCGCGCTGGCCGGCCGCAAGGTGCAGGACCTGGGCTGATCCCCGAGGCCAATCGCACCATATCTCTATCCAGGACATTCCATGCCACAGATCATCGTATTGCCCCACGTCGAACTCTGCCCCGAAGGGGCTGTGTTCGAAGCCAAGCCCGGTATCAGCATTTGCGATGCGTTGCTCAGCAACGGCATCGAGATCGAGCACGCCTGCGAGAAGTCCTGCGCCTGCACCACCTGCCACGTAGTGGTGCGCGAGGGCTTCAACTCGCTGGACGAGGCGGAAGAAAAAGAGGAAGACCTGCTCGACAAGGCCTGGGGCCTGGAGCCCAACTCGCGGCTCTCCTGCCAGGCCGTGGTTGCCGACAGCGACCTCACCGTGCAGATTCCCAAGTACACGATCAACCATGCCAAGGAAGAGCATTGAGCGCGGCGCGCTCGCTGACTTGCTGGCCTGACCCGAGCTGACCGGAGAGAATTCCCATGAAGTGGACCGACACCTACGACATCGCCGCCGCCCTGTACGACAAGTACCCGGACGTGGATCCCACCACCATCCGCTTCACCGACCTGCATCGCTGGGTCATGGAGCTGGACGGTTTTGCCGACGCGGCCGATCGCTCGGGCGAGAAGATCCTGGAAGCGATTCAATCCGCCTGGATTGAAGAAGCGGAGTAAGCGCAAGTACGAGCGCAAGAACGAAAAAAAGCCGCGTTTTCCGCGGCTTTTTTTATGCTTTGACCGATGCCGGCTCAGCCAGCGACCAGTTGGCCATCCTGCATGTGCACACGCTCGCCGACCTGCACGCCCGGATCGGCCTGATACGTGAAGGTGCGATGGCTGCCGTTGTCCATCTGCACGCGGACCTGGTAGCTGGTGTCCTTGCGCACGGTCTTCTCGATCTGGTTGCCGGCAAAGCCGCCGCCCACGGCACCGGCCACGGTGCCCAGGATTCGGCCATTGCCCTTGCCGATCTGGTTGCCGAGCAGGCCGCCTACCACCGCGCCGCCGACGGCGCCCAGGCCGCTGGCCGGCTTGGCGGTTTCGATCGGGGTGATGGCGACTACGCGGCCGGCATACGCGCTTCCTTGCGCCGGCTGGCGTTCGGCGTAGGCGCCGTTGTCATTGCGGCTGGCCGCGGGGCCATAGCCTGCATCGCGGCTGGCGGTGCTGCGCTCCTGGGCGCGGCGTGCGGCGGGTGCCGGTGCCGGTGCCGGGGCGACCGGCGCTTGCGCCAGGTTCGCGGCCTCGGGCGGTCGAGTGGTGCTGCCCGGCGCCACCGGCTGTGGTGCGGTGTCGGCGCCATTGACGGTGCCATTGACGGTGCCATTGGCGGCGACAGGCGCGGTCAGGGACTGCGGCGCCCCCTGCGTGGCCTTGCTGGTGGGCAGCACGCCGGTCATGGCGGCGACCGCGGTCAGGCTGGCGATCACGACGGCCACTGCGGCGGCGCCTACCAGCGGGTGCAGGCGGCGTTGGGCGGGCAGGGAAGCGGGCAAGGCAGGCTCGTTGGATTGGTGCAAGGTCGGATTCGACATATTGTTTTCCTCGCAAAACGCTGCCGGTCAGCGGTACTGATGGCTAGCGATTCGATGGACTCAGTTTGGCCCAATCCACCGCCATTTTCCGTTTGATTTTGTAAGTTTGTGTAGGCTGTAATTCTCTTTTAAATCATGGATTTAGTGGCGAAAGTGCATGGCTTTCGCGGACTATCTTTGTAACAATCGCGCAGCCACAAGCAAAAAGCCCCACCAAAGTTGGTGGGGCTCAGCTTGCTGAGAAAGCCGGCTCTGCGTTGTCGTGCTCCCCTCTCCCCCTGAGGGGAGAGGGAGAGACAGCCGTCGTCATGGCGCGCGGCTTTGGCCCATCCGGCGGCTTCGGCTTGTGCATCGGCGTGGCCGCCGAATGTGTGTCAGTCCTCGCGGCGCAGATGCGGGAACAGGATCACGTCGCGGATATTCGGGCTGTCGGTCAGCAACATCACCAGGCGGTCGATGCCGATGCCGCAGCCGCCCGTCGGGGGCATGCCGTATTCCAGCGCGCGGATGTAGTCGGCGTCGAAGTACATCGCTTCCTCGTCGCCCGCGTCTTTCTGGTCGACCTGCTTGCGGAAGCGCTCGGCCTGGTCCTCGGCATCGTTCAGCTCGGAGAAGCCGTTGGCGATCTCGCGGCCGGTGATGAACAGCTCGAAGCGCTCGGTGATGCCCGGCTGGGTATCCGAGGCGCGCGCCAGCGGCGAGACTTCGACCGGGTAGTCGATGATGAACGTCGGCTCCCACAGCTGGCTCTCGGCAGTTTCCTCGAACAGCACCAGTTGCAGCGTGCCCAGGCCCGCGTTGAGGAATTGCGGAGCGCCGGTGTTGATGCCGAACTTCTTCAGCTCGGCGCGCAGGAATTCGGTGTCGGCCAGTTGCGCGTCGGTATATTGCGGCGCGAACTTCTGGATCGCCTGCGTGATGGTGAGGCGATGGAACGGCTTGGACAGGTCCAGCTCGCGATCCTGGTACGTCAGCACGGCGCTGCCGCGCGCATCGATCGCCGCCTGGCGGATCAGGTCCTCGGTGAAGTCCATCAGCCAGCGGTAGTCCGTATAGGCCGCGTAGAACTCCATCATGGTGAACTCGGGATTGTGGCGCGGGCTCACCCCCTCGTTGCGGAAGTTGCGGTTGATCTCGAACACGCGCTCGAACCCGCCCACCACCAGGCGCTTCAGGTACAGCTCGGGCGCGATGCGCAGGAACATCTGCATGTCCAGCGCGTTATGGTGGGTGATGAACGGCTTGGCCGTGGCGCCGCCCGGGATCGGGTGCAGCATCGGCGTTTCGACTTCCATGAAGTCGTTGTTGGCCATGTGCCGGCGCAGCGAGCTGATGGCGTTGGTGCGGGCGCGGAAGGTGGCGCGCGTTTCCGGCGACACGATCAGGTCGACATAGCGCTGGCGGTATTTCTGTTCCTGGTCGGCCAGGCCGTAGTAGTCGCCGGGCAGCGGGCGCAGGCTCTTGGACAGCAGGCGCAGCTCGGTCACCGCCACCGACAGCTCGCCGGTCTTGGTCTTCATCAGCGTGCCGCGCGCGGCCACGATATCGCCCAGGTCCCACTTCTTGAAGGCGGCGTATACGTCTTCACCGATCGCGTCGCGGCTGATGTAGAACTGGATGCGGCCCGAGCCGTCCTGCACGGTGGCGAAGCTGGCCTTGCCCATCACGCGCTTGAGCATCATGCGCCCGGCGATGGCGACTTCCACCGGGGTGGCTTCGAGCGCGGCCTGCTCGGTTTCGCTGTACTGCGTGTGCAGCGCGGCGGCCTGGTGGGTCGGGCGGAAGTCGTTGGGGAAGGCCGGGCCTTGCTGACGCAGGGCCTGGAGCTTCTCGCGCCGTTCCGCGATGATCTTGTTTTCGTCGGCTGCGGCCGGGACGTTGGTCTCGGCGGGAGCGCGGTTGGATTCGGTCATGATGTCTTGGTGAGTCGCTCGGGCCAGGCCCGCGCGAGGTTCATGTATTGCGGATGTCGTCGAGCTCGGTGCTGCCGAAGTCAGGCCGCTGCAGGTAAGCGGCGATGCGCTGCGCGGTGTCGTCGGCCGAGGCCAGCTGGTCGTTGTCCTTGAGGTCGCGGAAACGCTGCACCTGCGCAAAGTCGGCGCTACGGATGGTGGCCTGCATGCCGGTATCGACCACGCCCGGCGCCAGCGCAACCGCGCGCACGGCGCGCTCCGCCGGCGCCTGCGCGTATTCGGCGTTGATGGAGCGCACGAACATGTCCAGGCCCGCCTTGCCGGCGCAATACGCGCTCCAGCCCTCGACCGGGCGGCGCGCGGCGCCGGACGAGATCGCCAGGATCTTGCGCGGGCAGCCAAAGCGCTCGGTGTGCGCGAGGAAGGCCGCGGTCATGGTCATCGGCGTGGCCAGGTTGGTCAGCAGATGCTGCACCAGCGCCGGTTCACGCAGGTTGGCGATGGGGCCGATCGGATCGATCATGCCCGCGTTCAGGATCAGCGTGACGCTGGCGGGCGTTTCCTCGACGACATCGAGCACGCTGCCGAGCCAGGTTGCCGACGGGCCGGCCTGCGAGAGATCTTGCAGGTGCCAGGCTACCTTGACGCCGCTGGCGGTCGCGGCACGTTCCAGCTCGGGATTGCGGCTGCGGGACACGCACACCAGGCGGTTGCCCGGTTTGAGCAATGCCTGCGTCAGCGCGGCACCGAGTCCGCGCGAGGTGCCCGTGATGATGATCAGATGCGTTGCTGCGGTCGATGCTGCGGTCATGGTCGAGATTGTCCCGGCAGGTGAGTTGCCGCACCTGCCGCCGCCACGCGCCGGTCCGTTCGGGGGCGCGTGGCGGCGGCGCGGCGCCGCTGCGTG
>NZ_BAAILO010000322.1:43374-57659 GCF_054589115.1 Cupriavidus sp. 8B
CAGGTCGCCGTCCAGCACCTTCTGCGTATTGGACATTTCCACGTTGGTGCGCAGATCCTTGATGCGGCTCTGGTCCAGCACGTACGAGCGGATCTGGTGGCCCCAGCCCACATCGGTCTTGGACGACTCCAGCTTGTCGGCTTCGGCCTGGCGCTTGCGCATTTCGTGCTCGTACAGGCGCGACTTCAGCATCGACATGGCTTCGGCGCGGTTGCGGTGCTGCGAGCGGTCGTTCTGGCACTGCACCACAATGCCGGTCGGGATGTGCGTGATCCGTACGGCCGAATCGGTCTTGTTGATGTGCTGGCCGCCCGCGCCGGAGGCACGGTAGGTATCCACGCGCAGGTCCGCCGGATTGACGTCGACCTCGAACGACTCGTCCACCTCGGGGTAGACGAAGACCGACGAGAACGACGTGTGGCGTCCGCCCGACGAATCGAACGGCGACTTGCGCACCAGGCGGTGCACGCCGGTTTCCGTGCGCAGGTAGCCGAACGCGTACTCGCCCTCGACCTTGATCGTGGCGCTCTTGATGCCCGCCACGTCGCCTTCCGACTCTTCCAGCACTTCGGCCTTGAAGCCCTTGCGCTCGCAATACTTCAGGTACTGGCGCAGCAGCATCGACGCCCAGTCGCAGGCTTCAGTGCCGCCGGCGCCGGCCTGGATGTCGATAAAGGCGTTGGCCTGGTCCATTTCGCCGGAGAACATGCGGCGGAATTCCATGTCGGCGACGATGGCCTCGAAGCCGGCTACGTCGGTCTCGATGGCTTCCAGCGTGTCGTCGTCGCCTTCTTCGCGCGCGAGCTCGAACAGCTCGTCGGCGCCGCTAAGGTCGTCGGTGAGCTTGCTGAGCACGCTGACCACGCCCTCCAGCATTTTCTTTTCCTTGCCGAGATCCTGGGCCCGCTTGGGGTTGTTCCAGACCTCGGGGTCCTCGAGTTCGCCGTTGACTTCGTCGAGTCTTCCTACTTTGACATCGTAGTCAAAGATACCCCCGTAGATCTTCCGTTCGCGAACGGAGATCAGAGATGGCACCGGAGATGGCGTTGAGGCGTTCTGCTTCCATGATGTTCCTGCGCTTTCAAAACCCTGAATTATAGCGGATCGGGGGCTTCGGCCCCCGCTGTGATAGCGTCTGTTGCGTGATTTCGAACGGATTGCCCCCTGGAGGGTCTACAGTTGCGGGTGCGGCATGGCCGACTCGAACGCGCCGTCGGCCCAAGGTAGGTGACAAGGCCGGCTTCAAGATATGGACAGGGAGGGACAATAAGTACGTGATGACGCAAAGCAACCACGACAAGACGAACGCGCGGCGCCGCGCGCTGCTTGGCCTGCTGGCGGCCGCTGCTGCCGCGTGCCTGGCCGCCGGCTGCGGCACCCTGGCCAGCGAGCCCGCGCCGGATGGTTACTACCGGGTGCAAAGCGGCGATACCTTGTACACCGTGGCCCGGCGGCACAAGCGCTCGGTGCGCGACCTGGTGCGCTGGAACCAGTTGCCCAGCGCGGACCGCATCGAAGTCGGGCAGCTGCTGCGAATCCGCCCGCCGGCTGGCGCCAGCGCCAGCTCCGGTACGGGCGCTGGCAACGGCCCGGTGGCGGTCGGGGACACCCCGCGGGTGGACAACAGCGCGCCGTCGCGCGCGCCTGCCACCAGCATCCGCCTGCAATGGCCGGCCGACGGCCGCGTGACCGCCAGCTACGGGCCGCCCGCCAGCAAGGGCCTGCGTATCAACACGGCGCCCGGCAGCGTGGTACGCGCGTCCGCCGCGGGCAAGGCCATCCACGTAGGCAACCTGCGCGGCTACGGCATGCTGGTGATCATCAAGCACGACGACAACTGGCTGACGGTGTACGGCAACCTGGACAAGCCCTCGGTCAGCGAGGGCGCGCAGGTCTCCAGCGGGCAGGAGGTCGGGCGCATGGGCACGGCCGACAGCGAGCTGCATTTCGAGGTGCGCAACAACGGCAAGCCGGTGGATCCGGCGGGATTGCTGCCGGCGCGCGGCTAAGGTTAAGCCGCTGGCCAGCCGGGCGCGCTACTGCGCGTGCTCGATCACCATCTGCACCCGCGTGATGCCGTTGAAGGTGTTGTTGTCGAGCCGGTAGGCCACCAGCGCGCTGGCGCCCAGCGAATCCGCGTGGTTGAACCAGATCGCGTCGAAGCGCTGGCTGCCGCGCCCAAGCTGCAGCTTCAGGTGCTTGCCCTTGAGCACGCTCTGGCGCAGCACGTTGAACTCGCCGCAGAAGGTGGGCGCCGGGAAGCCCTGGCCCCAGACCTGCTGCTCCAGCAGCGAGACGAATTCCGGGCTGAAGCAGGCATCCTCGATGTCGCCATCGGTCTCGATCACCCGCGCCAGCTGCTCGTCGCTCAGCCATTCGCGCCCCACGGCCTCGAACGCTTCCATGAACTGCCCGAAGCTGTCGGCGCCGAGGGTCAGGCCGGCAGCCATGGCGTGGCCGCCAAACTTCTTCAGCAGGCCGGGATGGCGCTTGGACACCAGGTCCAGCGCATCGCGCAGGTGAAAGCCCGGGATCGAGCGGCCCGAGCCCTTGATCGTGTCCTCGTCGCCCGGCGCGAAGGTGATGGTGGGGCGGTGGTATTTTTCCTTGAGCCGCGAGGCCACGATGCCGATCACGCCCTGGTGCCAGGTGTCGTTGAACACGCTGACGGTAAAGCGCGCGGCCGGGTCCAGCGCGCCCAGCGGGCCTTCCAGTATCTGCAAGGCTTCCTGCTGCATGCCGGCTTCGATGTCGCGCCGCTCGCGGTTCATGCCGTCGAGTTCCTGGGCGATCTCCCAGGCGCGGTTGGCGTCATCGGTCAGCAGGCATTCGATGCCTAGCGACATGTCGGCCAGCCGCCCGGCGGCGTTCAGGCGCGGGCCCACGCCAAAGCCCAGGTCGAAGGTATTGGCGCGCGTGGCCTCGCGCCCGGCGGCGCGGAACAGCGCGGCCACGCCGGCGTGCATGCGTCCGGCGCGCATGCGCTTCAAGCCCTGCGCCACCAGGATGCGGTTGTTGCTGTCGAGCTTGACCACGTCGGCGACCGTGCCCAGCGCAACCAGGTCGAGCAGGGTGTCCAGGCGCGGCTGGGTCTGCGCGTCGAACACG
Source organism: Cupriavidus sp. 8B (assembly GCF_054589115.1). Classification (NCBI taxonomy): domain Bacteria; kingdom Pseudomonadati; phylum Pseudomonadota; class Betaproteobacteria; order Burkholderiales; family Burkholderiaceae; genus Cupriavidus; species Cupriavidus sp. 8B. The sequence goes on from NZ_BAAILO010000322.1 coordinate 46,483, forward strand.
CCGCGGCGGCGCAGTTCGGCACGCAAGGCCAGCAGCACGTAGAACATCACGCCCACGCCTGCCAGGTTCTTGCTGGGGAATTCGCAGCCGGGCTGGTTGGGATTGACGATCACCGCCGCGTCGGGCAACTGGTCGCCGGGCAAGTGGTGGTCGGTCACTACCACGTCGATGCCGAGCGCATTGGCCGCCGCCACGCCGTCGACGCTGGCAATGCCGTTGTCCACTGTCACGATCACGTCCGGCTGCTGCTTCGCGGCCAGCGCGACGATCTCCGGGGTCAGGCCGTAGCCGTACTCGAAGCGGTTGGGCACGATGTAGTCGATGCGCGCCCCCAGCATGCGCAGGCCGCGCACGCCCACCGCGCAGGCGGTGGCGCCGTCGCAGTCATAGTCGGCCACGATCAGCAGGCGCCGGCCGGCGGCGATGGCGTCGGCAAGGTAGGTGGCCGCGTGGTCGATGCCTTTCATGGCCGCCGGCGGCACCAGGCCGGGCAGCTCGGTGGCGAGCTCGGCCGGCTCGCGCACGCCGCGCGCCGAGAGGATGCGCGCCAGCGTGGGATGCAGGCCGAACCCGGCCAGCTTGCCGGCGTGCTCGGCGGAAAAAGAGCGAACAGCGATTTTTGTCATTGCGGGGTCTTGCGGAAAACCAGGTGATCGGGCGGCATATCAGGCGGCATAAGCCAGGTCGGACAGCAGCGCGCGCCAGTCGCCGCGCTGCCCCAGGCCGCGCCAGAACTTGCGCAGGTCGGCGCGGCGGACGGTGAACTCGGCGTAGTGATTGTCGCCAGACAGCATCAGCGTGAGCGCCTGCAACTGCCCGCCTTCGAGGGCGGCCAGGGCGGGCGCGAACCATTCGGCGTCGAGCGTGTGCATGCGCTCGATCCACAGGCCCCAGTCCTGGGCGATATGGGACTCGATGGCGTCCTCCAGCAGCACCATGGCGCTGCCCTGCATGCCTTCGACGGCCTTGAAGCGGGGCGGCCGGGGCTGGCATGCGGCGCCGCCGGCCAGCGCCAGGCCGCGCAGGAAGGCATCGCCGGCCAGTACCGTGTCGGCCAGGCGCGGCACCGGTTGCAGGGTGCCGCCGCCGTGGAGCCAGACCGAATTGACGGAAAACTCCCCGGCAGCTTCCCTGGCCTGGTTCACCGGATGGTCATACCAGGTCATCTGGATCTCGTTCTGGATCCGGCGCCAGTCGCGCGCGCGCTCGCCGGCCTGCATCCACACGTCGATGTTGCGGCCGGTGGCGCGCAGGGGGCTGGCGGCGACAAGCGGCCCGAACACGGCTTGCGGGATATACCAGCGCGCCGGATGCGGTGTTTCAAGCACAATGCCGGATTCCTGCAGCAGCGCCGCCACCGCGGCATGCAGGGCGGCGGATTCCTCGGCCCGGATATGCAGCTGGGCCGGGTCCATCAGCACCAGGTGGTCGCGCGCGGCATGGATATGCACCGGCTGCAGGCAGGCCCAGGCCTGGCCATCGTCCGCGGCGGCGCCCGTGCCGGCGGCGGTCATGTCGGCCAGGCGCATGTACGGGGCGCTGGGCACGCGAGCTGTGTCGAGCCCGGCACGCCCGGCCAGCCAGCGCTCATGCGGCAGCGCGCGCAGGAAGGGGTCGTCGTGCCGCTCGCGCGGGCCGGGGCTGGCGCGCGTGAGCAACTTTCCCAGCGCCGGCAACTCCAACTGCCGCAGCAGGGCTTCGAGCATGGCGTCGTTGCCACCGCCGTCGGCGTCGATCGCGGCGCCGGGCGGGACAGAAAAGGGCACAATCAGGGTCAGGTGCGTCATCATGGTGCCGAGATTGTAAACTTGCGGCTGGCCGGCGGCGGAAATATCGTCCCCGGGCCGGTTGCGACAGTGGCGCGGGCGGCGCCTCGGGTGCGCGGCCGGCAAGTCATCAGCGGCGTTGGCGGTGTGGCGCCGGCGTTTCTCCTTAACAACAGGAACCCTCTTGAACTTTCCTTACGAGTGGCAGATCGGTTGGCGATACACCCGCGCAAGCAAGCGCGCCAGCCGCAACACCTTTATTTCCTTTATCTCGATGATTTCCATGCTCGGCATCGCGCTGGGCGTGGCGGCGCTGATCGTCGTGCTGTCGGTGATGAACGGCTTCCAGAAAGAAGTGCGCGATCGCATGCTCTCGGTGCTGTCGCACATCGAGGTGGTCGGCCCCGGGGCGCTGCCCGACTGGCAGAAGACCGCCGCCGAGGCGATGCGCAACAAGGAAGTGATCGGTGCCGCGCCCTATGTGGCCGCGCAGGCCATGCTGACCCGCGAGGATGCCGTGCGCGGCGTGCTGTTGCGCGGGGTCGAGCCTTCGGAAGAACCCAAGGTTTCCGATATCGGCAAGCAGTTCCGGGGTGGCAGCATGGATGGCCTGCTTCCGGGCGAATTCGGCATCGCTCTCGGCAATGAACTGGCCAACGCGATGGGCGTGCAGGTGGGCGACAAGGTCACGCTGGTGGTGCCGCAGGGCACCATCACGCCGGCCGGCGTGCTGCCGAGGCTCAAGCAGTTCACCGTGGTCGGGGTGTTCTCGTCCGGCCATTTCGAGTTCGACAACGCGCTGGCGCTGATCAATATCCGCGACGCCGAAGCCATGTTCCGCCTCGCCGGGCCCACCGGCGTGCGTTTGAAACTGACGGACATGCAACGCGCGCCCCAGGTGGCCGACGAGCTGGCCGGCACGCTCTCCGGCGAGCTCTACCTGCGCGACTGGTCCAAGCAGAACCGCAACTGGTTTGCCGCGGTGCAGACCGAGAAGCGCATGATGTTCATCATCCTGACGCTGATCATCGCGGTGGCGGCCTTCAACCTGGTGTCCACGCTGGTGATGACCGTCACGGACAAGCAGGCTGACATCGCCATCCTGCGCACCATGGGCGCCCAGCCCAGTTCGATCACCAAGATCTTTATCGTGCAGGGCATTGCCATCGGCTTTATCGGCACCTTGGCGGGCGTTGCCGGCGGTGCGCTGATCGCCTTCAACATCGATGTGATCGTGCCCTTCATCGAGCGGCTGCTGCATGTGCAGTTCCTGCCGCGCGACATCTATTTCATCAGCGAACTGCCCTCGGATCCCCGCGTGAACGACATTGCGACCATCGGTATCGTCTCCTTTGTGCTGTCCATCCTGGCCACGCTCTACCCAAGCTGGCGCGCTGCCCGCGTCAACCCGGCGGAGGCGCTGCGCTATGAGTGAAACCCTGCTGCATGCCGTGCCGGCTGGCAATGCCGCCGATTCCGCCGATTCCGCCGGCAAGGCCGCATCCGATACGCCGGTGTTGCTGGCCGAAGGCCTGACCAAGCGCTTCCGCCAGGGCGGCCTGGACGTGACCGTGCTCAAGGGCGTGGATGTCCGGGTGGATGCGGGCGAGAAAGTCGCCATCGTCGGTGCGTCCGGTTCGGGCAAGAGCACGCTGCTGCATGTGCTGGGCGGGCTCGACAACCCGGACAGCGGACGCGTCGCCCTGAAGGGCCGGCCCTTCACCGCGCTGCGCGAGAGCGAGCGCAATATCGTGCGCAACCGCGAGCTGGGCTTCATCTACCAGTTCCATCACCTGCTGCCCGAGTTCACCGCGCTGGACAACGTGGCCATGCCGATGCGCATCCGCGGGCTGCGCCAGCCCAAGGCGCGCGCGGCGGCGATGACGGTGCTGGAGCGCGTGGGCCTGGGCGACCGGGCGCAGCACCGGCCCGGCGAGTTGTCCGGCGGCGAACGCCAGCGGGTGGCCATCGCCCGCGCGCTGGTGGGCGGCCCGGCCTGCGTGCTGGCCGACGAGCCCACCGGCAACCTGGACGACCACACCGCGGGCGGCGTCTACGACCTGATGCTGGAGCTGTCGCGCACGCTGGGCACCAGCTTTGTGATCGTGACCCACGACCTCGACCTGGCCAGCCGCTGCGATCGCGTGCTGCGCCTGCGCGACGGGCATATCCACCGCGAGCGCTAACAGCGCGCCAGCCCGGCACAGCGGAGCCTGCCATGTGGATCGATACCCATTGCCACCTCGACGCCGGTGAATTCGATGCCGACCGTGACGCCGTTGCCGCCGCCGCTGCCACGGCGGGGGTGACGGGCATCGTGCTGCCGGCGGTGGCCGTGTCGAACTTCGCCGCGGTGCGCTCGCTGGCGCACCGCCACGATAGCTGCGTCTACGCGCTGGGGATCCATCCGCTGTGCACGCCGGGTGCGGGGCGGGGCGACCTCGACGCCTTGCGCCGCGAGGTGCAGGCCTCGCTGGCCGATCCGCGCTTTGTCGGCATCGGCGAGATCGGGCTCGACTTCTTCGTGCCCGGCCTCGACGCCGCGCATCAGGCCTGGATCTATGCCGAGCAGCTCAAGCTTGCCCGCGAGTTCGACTTGCCGGTGCTGCTGCACGTGCGCAAGTCGCAGGACCAGGTGGCGGCCCAGTTGCGCCGCATCGGCGTGCGCCAGGGCATTGCCCATGCCTTCAACGGCAGCGTGCAGCAGGCCCGGGGGTTTATCGACCAGGGCCTCAAGCTGGGCTTTGGCGGCAACCTGACCTTCAGCCGCGCCAACCAGATCCGGCGCCTGGCGGCGGAGCTGCCGCTCGACGCCATCGTGCTCGAGACAGACGCGCCCGACATCGCACCTGCATGGCTGTCCGACGACCAGTTTGGCGAGCAGCACAAGGCGCGCAACACGCCTGCCGAAGTGGCCGGCGTGGCCCGGGTGCTGGGCGAGTTGCGCGGCCTCGAAGCCGCGCCGCTGGCGCTGGCGATGTGGCGCAACTCCGTGGGCGCATTGCCGCGCCTGGGCGCGTTTGCGGCAACCATGTTCCCCTCGGCATTGCCTGCCCCGGCCCCGGCCGAAACAATCGGCAACCAACCCGTTTCATCCTGACAAGCCTCACGGCCGGTGACGGCCGTATAAGCAGACGCATCCGATATCCCATCTAACCGTTGGGGGAATCCGCATGCGTCTGTTCTTGCTCGCCTTCGTGGCGGGCTGCTGGTGGCTGCAGCAACAAGGCTCGCTGCCGCGTGGCGGCGCAGTGTGGGTGTTGGCGGCTGCCGGGCTCCTGGCGGCCGCGCTCGCGCTGCGTCTGCGCACGCGCCATACCGGCTGGGCGCGGGTGGCCTTGATCGCGTTGTCGCTGTTGGCTGGCTTCGCCTGGTCGGCGTGGCGCGCCGAGGTTCGTCTGGGCGAGCGCCTGGCGAGCGCGCTGGAAGGCGTGGACCTGGTGGTGAGCGGCGTGGTGGCCGGGCTGCCGGCCCAGGCCGCGCGCGGCCAGCGCTTCGTGTTCGCGCTCGACGATGCGGGCGGCATGCCTTCCCGCGTCTTGCTGGGCTGGGAGGACGCGCCGGCCGGCTTGCGTCCAGGCGAGCGTTACGTCTTCACGGTGCGCTTGCGCCAGCCCCATGGCCTGGCCAACCCGCATGGCTTCGATTACGAGTTCTGGCTGATGGCGGCGGGGCTTGGCGCCACCGGCTACGTGCGCGATGCCATGGGCGAGCCGCGGGACGCTGTCGGCGAACGGCTCGCGTGGCGAATCGCGCGATGGCGGGCGCAGGTGCGCGATCACGTCTTGCAAAGCCTGCCTGCCGATGCCCGCTTTGCGCCAGTGCTGGCTGCCCTGGTGGTAGGCGATCAGCGCGGAATCCAGCAGCGCGACTGGACCTTGTTCACGCGCACCGGCATCGGCCACCTGATCAGCATTTCCGGCCTGCATATCACCATGATTTCCGGCCTTTTCTCCAGCCTCGTCTATTGGCTGTGGCGGCATTCGTTCGGGCTCGGGCGATGGCTGCCGCGGCCCTTGCCGCTGTGGTGGCCGGCACGGCGCGCCGCACTGGTGGGCGCGGTGATTGCCGGCTTCATCTACGGCCTGCTGGCGGGCATGCAGGTGCCGGCGCTGCGCACCGTGTCGATGCTGGTGGTGGCGGCGCTGGCGCTATGGAGCGGGCGCACGCCGCCGGCCTCGCTGGTGCTGTCCTGGGCCGAGTTCGTGCGATCGGGCTAGACCCTTGGGCGGTGCTGTCGCCCGGCTTCTGGCTTTCCTTCGGCGCGGTGGGCGTGATCTTCCTGGCCGCGGCGCAACCGGCCAATCACGCTACGCTGACGCGTTGGCAGCGTTTCCGAGCCAGCCTGGCGCAGGCCACGCGCACGCAATGGTCCGTCACCATCGGGCTGGTGCCGCTGACCTTGCTGCTGTTCCAGCAGGTCTCGGTGATTTCGCCGCTGGCCAATGCGGCGGCGATCCCGCTGGTCAGCCTGCTGGTGACGCCGATGGCGTTGCTGGCGGCGGCGGTGCCGGCACCGCTGGCGGGCTGGTTGCTCAGCCCCGCGCATCTGTTGCTGCACTGGCTGGTGCTGGGCCTGGAGTGGCTGTCGGCGCCGCCGTGGGCGGTGTGGCAGGCCGCGCGCGCCGGGCCGGTGGCGCTTGCGCTGGCCGTGCTCGGCTCGCTGCTGTTGCTGGCGCCCGTGCGCTGTGGCGTGCGCGCGCGCCTGCATGGCGTGGTGCTGCTGTTGTCGATGGTGCTGGCGGGGCGGCAGCCGGTGGCGCACGGGGAGTTTCGCGCCACCGCGATCGATATCGGGCAGGGCACGGCGGTGCTGGTGGAAACGCGCTCGCGCGTGCTGCTCTACGATGCCGGGCCGGCTTACGGCTGGGGCGCCGGGCGTGGCGAGCTGGGCAGCAGCGCCGGCGCGCGGGCCATCGTGCCGTTCCTGCGCGGCGCCGGCGTGCGCCGGCTGGACACGCTGGTGATCAGCCATGAAGACGCCGACCATGCGGGCGGCGCGCGCGACATCATGGCGGCGCTGACGGTGGACAGCCTGCTGTCGGGCGCGCCGCCGGGACATCGGCTGCTGGTGCCGCCGGCGAACGCTGCGCACCTGGAGGCGCAGCCCTGCGCGGCGGGCCAGCAGTGGGAGTGGGATGGCGTGCGCTTTGCATCCCTTGCCGGGCGCCGCGCAGAATGCTGCCATCGACAGCAATGCGCGCAGTTGCGTGCTCAAGGTGGCGGGCAGCGCGCGCAGCCTCCTGCTGACCGGCGATATCGCCCGGCGCGACGAGGCGGCGCTGCTGGCGCGCCTGTCCACGCAAGACTTGCGCGCGGACTTCCTGCAGGTGCCGCATCACGGCAGCAACACCTCATCGAGCGGCGCGTTCCTGGCCGTGGTGGCGCCGGAGGTCGCGCTGTTCCAGGTGGGCTACCGCAACCGCCACCGGCATCCGCGGCCCGAGATCTGGGACCGCTACGGCTCGCACGAGATCGCGCGCTATCGCAGCGACGAAACCGGCGCGGTCCAGCTTACGACGCGCGGCGAGTCTTACGCGCTGCGGGCTTACCGCCAGCACGAGCGGCGCTACTGGCGCGCGGCGCCGCCTGCGCCTCGTTGAGGTGCGCGGGCTCGGCCTGGGCGATACGGCGCTCGCGCAGGTGCGCCTTGGCGCGTTGCAGGCCCGCGCAGACGGTGTCGGCGCGTTCCAGGGCAACGCCCGCTGCCAGCACGTCGCCCAGCACCAGGTGGCAGATGCGGGAGGTCATCGGGGTGTAGACCTCGCTGTCTTCTTCCACGTCCGAGAACACGCAGACGTCGGCCAACGCGGCCAGCGGCGAGCCGCTGTGGGTCAGCGCCAGCACGCTGGCGCCGCTGGCGCGGGCCAGCGTGGCGGCGGCCAGCATGTCCCAGGTGCGCCCGCTGTTGGAGACCAGCACCGCCACATCGCCGGGCCCGAGCAGTGCCGCCGACATGCTGAAGACGTGCGAGTCCGAGTACGCAACGGTGGGCATGCCGAGGCGGAAGAACTTGTGCTGGATATCCAGGGCGACGATGCCCGAATTGCCGCAGCCATAGAACTCGATGCGCTTGGCCGCGGCGAGCAGCTGGATGCCGTGCTCGATCTGGTCCGCGGACAGCGCGTTGCGCACCGTCATCAGGGTGGCGATGGTGCGGTCGAACACCTTGCCGGCGATATCGGCAGGGCGGTCCTCGGCCTTGACGTCCTGGTGCACGAAGGGCGTGCCGCCGCCCACGTTCTGGGCGAACTGGAGCTTGAACTCGCGAAAGCCGTCGTAGCCCAGCGCCGCGCAAAAGCGCGCAATGGTGGGCTGGGACACGCCCGCGCGCTCGGCCAGCTCGGGCATCGACAAGCGGATCACGCTGGCGCCGTGGCGGGCGACATAGTCGGCAAGGCGGCGTTCGGAGGGGCGAAGCGTGTCGTAGACGGCAAGAATTCGGTCGCGCATGGTAGAGGAGGGATGGCAGTCTGTGCCGGGGAATTGTTCTGGCTCTGGCCCCGGAATCCGTGGCTCGACGGATCGAGCGGCATGTAGATATTCTACAGAATTGGAGGCGAGGTCATTGTGACTTCGGTGAGGCGGATGGCTAGGGATTTCACCTATGTGAGCCAAATATGCCATGAATAATGCGCTTTTTGACGCGTGCACGTAGTGTTTTCAAATTGTCTTTAGATATAATGTAGAAAATCTACAAGCAATAGCGCCCGGTAGCGCCAACTAAGTCCCCCAGTCCTCCCGGATACGATCAGGCATCACGACCAGGAACTCCCCAATGTCAAAAGCCCTCCACGCCGAAGTCCACGCCGTCACCGAGCGCGTGATCGCACGCAGCCGGCGCAGCCGCGCCGCCTATCTCGCGCGCTGCGAACGCGCCCAGCAGGAGCTCGGTCCCTTGCGCGGGCTGTCCTGCGCCAACCTCGCGCACGGCCTGGCCGCGCTGCCCGCGCATGACAAGCTCAAACTGCGGGTCGAGCATGCCGCCAACCTCGGCATCGTCACCGCGTACAACGACATGCTGTCGGCCCACCAGCCGTACGAGCGTTATCCCGGCGTGATCCGCGAGGCCGCGCGTGCCGTTGGCGCGGTGGCGCAGGTGGCGGGTGGGGTGCCGGCGATGTGCGACGGCATCACGCAGGGCAATGCCGGCATGGAGCTGTCGCTGTTTTCGCGCGACGCCATTGCGATGGCCACGGCGGTCTCCTTGTCGCACAACACCTTCGATGCCGCGCTCATGCTGGGCGTGTGCGACAAGATCGTGCCGGGCCTGCTGATGGGCGCGCTGCAGTTCGGCCACCTGCCGGTGGTATTCGTGCCGGCCGGGCCGATGTCGACGGGCTTGTCCAACAAGGAGAAGGCACGCGTGCGCCAGCTTTACGCAACCGGCCAGGTGGGCCGCGAAGCGTTGCTGGAGGCCGAGTGCGAGGCCTATCACGGCGCCGGCACGTGCACCTTCTACGGCACCGCCAACAGCAACCAGTTCCTGATGGAAATCATGGGCCTGCATATGCCGGGCGCGGCTTTCGTGCATCCGGACAGCGGCCTGCGCGACGCGCTCACCGCCGCCGCCGCGCAACGCGCGCTGGCCCTGACGGCGCGGGGCGGCGACTACCTGCCGCTGGCCCGCATCGTGGACGAGCGCGCGGTAATCAACGCCGTGGTCGGCCTGCTGGCCACGGGTGGCTCGACCAACCACACCATCCACCTGGTCGCGATGGCGCGCGCGGCGGGCATCCTCATCGACTGGGACGATTTCGACCGTCTCTCTCGCATCACGCCGCTGCTGGCGCGGGTCTACCCCAACGGCTCGGCCGACGTGAACCACTTCCACGCCGCGGGCGGCGTGGCCTACGTGATTCGCCAGCTGCTCACCGCCGGCTTGCTGCACGAGGACGTGGAGACCGTGGTCGGGCGTGGCCTGGCCCGCTATACGCAAGAGCCCGTGATGATCGACGGCGTGCTCCAGTGGCGCGATGGCGCGGCTGTCAGCGGCGATGCCGCGGTACTGGCCACCGCGGCCGAACCGTTCTCCGCCGAGGGTGGCTTGCGCCTGCTGCAGGGCAATCTTGGCCGCGGCATGATCAAGGTGTCGGCGGTCGCGGACGAGCATCGCGTGGTGGAAGCGCCGGCACGCGTTTTTGACTCGCAAGAGCAATTGCAAGCCGCGTTCGAAGCCGGCGAGTTCACGGGCGACATGATCGCGGTCGTGCGTTTCCAGGGGCCCAACGCCAATGGCATGCCTGAACTGCACCGCCTCACCCCGGTGCTGGGCGCGCTGCAGGACGCCGGCCACAAGGTTGCGCTGGTGACCGATGGCCGCATGTCCGGCGCCTCCGGCAAGGTGCCAGCGGTCATCCATGTGGGGCCTGAGGCACTTGCTGGCGGCCCGCTGGCGCGCGTGCGCGACGGCGACCGGATCCGCGTGGACGCCGTGGCGGGCACGCTGGAATGGCTCGGCGCCGCCAACGGCGACGGCGACCTGGCGACGCGTGCTTCGGCCGTGCTGCCGGACGACGCCTTCACGAATTTCAGCGTTGGCCGGGGCCTGTTCGGGCTGTTCCGGCGCAATGCGCGGATCGCGGAGGAGGGCGGCAGCGCGCTGGACCTATCCGAGGCCGACGCGCCCGGCGCTGTCCAAACGGGCGCGGCCGTCGCACAATAGGCAGCGCCCCATAAATTTGTGTCATTTGTGTCCCCGGCAGCCGACAGTTGGCGGGGACGACCCCGAGCCGGCCCATGCGGGTCCTATCATGGCTTCATGGCTGAACGCTTCCGGAGCCGACCGGCGGCTGGCGCGGGGACTACCGACAAGGATGGGAAAACCATCCGAACATGATCGTTGGAGCAGACATGATCTACATCCTGATGGGCGTTTCCGGCAGCGGAAAGACCACGGTCGGCCAACTGCTGGCCAAGACCTTGCAATGCGGCTTCCACGATGCCGATGAATTCCACAGCCCCGCCAACAAGGCGAAGATGCACAATGGCATCCCGCTGACCGACGACGACCGCTGGCCCTGGCTGGCCGCGATGCGCGCGGCGATCGATACGGCCCGCGCCGAAGGGCGCACCCACGTGTTTACCTGTTCCGCGCTGCGGCAAACCTACCGCGACCGCCTGACGCCCGCCGACGGCGGCGTGACCTTTGTCTACATGAAGGGCGATGCGGCCGTCATTGGCGGCCGCCTGGCCGAGCGCAGCGACCACTTTTTCAATCCCGCCCTGCTGCAGAGCCAGTTCGAGACCCTGGAGGAGCCGCGCGATGCCCTGGTGCTCGATATCCGCCAGACGCCGGAGGCGCTGGTGCAGCGCATACTGGCCGGAGTGCAGGCGCAAAATGGTGCGGCGATCGCCCGCTAGGGCGATCGCCAATGCCGGCCCGAAGCCAAGGCTGGCAAACATCTTGCT
>NZ_BAAILO010000322.1:57780-67747 GCF_054589115.1 Cupriavidus sp. 8B
ATGCTTGCCGCTTGCGGCTTTCGTGGTCATAGGTATCCTATAGGGACAGCACTTCGAAGCATGACGAGACGGTCCGCGGCCAGGCCGCCGGGCCTCGGGTGGTGATCTCAAGGTGCTGTGCCGGGAACAACAAGCCAATCAAAACGGGTAGCCGGCAGTTTGGGCGGCACTCAAATCATGGGGGAACGGCCATCATGGCGGCGCGGTTTTTCGACGAGATGCTCGATTGGCAAGATGGCGTGGCAGCAGCAATCCACGCGGGCGAGTCCCTGCCGGCAGGTGCCGTGCGGGGGCATTACAAGCAGTTCGCGGATTGGTTGGCGCGCCAGTCCGAAGGCACCATGGACAACAAGCGCGCCGAGGCTGATCTGATCTTCCGGCGCGTGGGCATCACGTTCGCCGTTTACGGTGAAAAAGACGAGTCCAACAGCGGCACCGAGCGGACCATCCCGTTCGACGTCATTCCCCGCATCTTCCCCGCCAGCGAGTGGGCAACGCTCGAGCGCGGCCTGCGCCAGCGGGTGTCGGCGCTGAACCGCTTCATCCACGATATCTACCACGGGCAGGACATCATCCGCGCCGGTGTGATCCCACCCGACCAGATCTATAACAACGCGCAGTACCGCCCCGAGATGCTCGGCATCGACGTGCCCCGCGATATCTATGCCCACGTGGCAGGCATCGACGTGGTGCGCGCGGGCGAGGGCGAGTTCTACGTGCTGGAAGACAACCTGCGCGTGCCCTCCGGCGTGTCCTACATGCTGGAGAACCGCAAGATGATGATGCGGTTGTTCCCGGACCTGTTCGCGCGCAATCGCGTGGCGCCTGTCGCGCACTATCCCGACCTGCTGCTCGATATGCTGCGCGGCGTCTCGCCGCAGAACATTGCCGATCCCACGGTGGTGGTGCTCACGCCCGGCATGTACAACTCCGCGTACTTCGAGCATGCCTTCCTGGCCCAGCAAATGGGCGTGGAGCTGGTCGAGGGCAGCGACCTGTTCGTGCAGGACGATCACCTCTACATGCGCACCACCCAGGGCCCGCAGCGCATCGATGTGATCTACCGCCGGGTCGACGACGATTTCCTCGACCCGCTGGTGTTCCGCTCGGATTCCACGCTGGGCGCGGCGGGCCTGCTCTCGGTCTATCGTGCCGGCAATGTCACCATCTGCAACGCCATTGGCACGGGCGTGGCCGACGACAAGTCGATCTATCCCTACGTGCCCGACATGATCCGCTTCTACCTCGGCGAGGAAGCGATCCTCAACAACGTGCCGACGTACATGTGCCGCCGCCCGGACGACCTGCAGTACGTGCTGGACCACATGAGTGAGCTGGTGGTCAAGGAAACCCATGGCGCCGGCGGCTACGGCATGCTGGTGGGGCCTGCCGCCACGCGCGCGGAGATCGATACGTTCCGCGAGGTCGTGCGCGCGCGTCCCGAGCAGTACATCGCGCAGCCCACGCTGGCACTTTCCACCTGCCCGACGTATGTCGAGTCGGGGATCGCGCCGCGCCACATCGACCTGCGTCCGTTCGTGCTGTCCGGCAAGGACGTGCGCATGGTGCCGGGCGGGCTGACCCGCGTGGCGCTGCGCGAAGGCTCGCTGGTGGTCAACTCCTCGCAGGGCGGAGGCACCAAGGACACCTGGGTGCTGGAGCGCTGAAGCGCGGCGCACGCAAGGATAGTTTGTGATTCCCGCGCTGGCCGCCGCGTTGCCGGCGGCGCGCGGGTGAACAGCGCTGTACGAGGGGACTAAACATGCTTAGCCGCACCGCCGACCATCTGTTCTGGATGGCGCGCTATACCGAACGCGCGGAGAACACCGCGCGCATGCTGGACGTGAATTACCAGACTTCGCTGCTGCCGCAATCCGCGGAAGTGGCGGAGCAAGGCTGGTGGGCCATGCTCGATATCTCCGAGCTGACCACGGTGTTCGACGAAAAGTACGGCCTGCTCACGCGCGATGACGTGATCGATTTCATGGTGCGCGACATGACCAATGTCTCGTCCATCATGAGCTGCCTGCGCGCGGCCCGCGAGAACGCGCGCGCGGTGCGTGGCTCGCTGACCACCGAGGTCTGGGAGACCATCAACACCACCTGGCTCGACGTGCAGCGCATGATCGCCGACGGCGTGCTGGCGGAGGATCCTTCGCAGTTCTTCGAGTGGGTGAAGTTCCGCTCCCACCTGGCCCGCGGCGTGCAGTTCGGCACCATGCTCAAGGACGATGCCTTCCACTTCATGCGGCTGGGCACCTTCCTGGAGCGCGCCGACAATACCGCGCGGATTCTGGACGTGAAGTTCCAGGCCGGCACCGTCGACGACAGTGACCCCAATCGCGACGCAAACGACTTCTATCATTGGGCGGCGGTCTTGCGCTCGGTGTCGGGCTTCGAGGTGTACCGCAAGGTTTATCGCACCGTGATCACGCCCGAGCGCGTGGCCGAACTGCTGGTGCTGCGCCCCGACATGCCGCGCTCGCTGGTATCGAGCATGGATGAGGTGGTGTCGATCCTGGCGCTGGTGGGCAACCAGCATTCTTCGGAGACCGAGCGCCAGGCTGGTAAACTTCACGCCGATTTGAAATATGCGCGCATCGACGACATCTTCGCCGTCGGGCTGCATGCTTACCTGACCAGTTTCCTGGAGCGCATCGGCGACCTCGGCAACGGCATCAGCCGGGATTTCCTCGTGCCGCTGCTGGCTGCCTGACCTATAGAAGTGGGGAGGTCGTGCCGGCCTCGCCACATCATGAAATACAAGATTCACCACAAAACGGTCTACCGTTACGCCGAGCCGGTCCGGCGCAGCGTGCACGAACTGCGGCTCGCGCCGCGCTCGGGCCCGCTGCAGGCCGTGCAGGAATGGCAGTTGTCCGTTCCCGGCAACCTGTCCGAGGCGCGTGACGGCTTCGGCAATATCGTGCACAGCTTCACTGTGGCCGGGCCAGCACATACGTTGGTGATCGAGGCCAGCGGCGTGGTCGATGTGACGCCGCCAACTGACGCGGACGGGCCGTTTTTCTGCGATGCGCCGCCGGCCGGCGAGGCGCGTGTCTCGCCGCTGTATTACCTTGGCGGCACAGCGCTGACCGCCGCCAAGCCGGAAATGGTGCGTTTTGCCGCGCCGTACCTGGCGGCGGGGGCGACGGTGCCTGCGCTGCTGGCGCTGGCCAACGGCATTGCGGGGCGGGTGCGCTACCAGGCGGATAGCACCGACGTGGGCACGTCCGCCAGCGATGCGTTCGCGCTGGGCAGCGGGGTTTGCCAGGACCAGGCGCAGGTGATGGTGGCATGCTGCCGCGCCCTGGGCCTGCCTGCGCGCTACGTCAGCGGCTATTTCTATGACCCGGCGGCCTCGGAGCTGGCCAGCCATGCCTGGGCCGATGTCTGCGTGGATGCCGGCAAGGAGTTGTGGTGCAGCATCGACGTGACCCACGGCTGCCTGAGCGACGCGCGCCATATCCGGCTGGCGGTCGGGCGCGACTATCGCATGGCCGCACCGGTGCGCGGCATTCGCGAAGGCGGCAGCGGCGAGCGGCTGGCGGTCGAGATCGCCATTGCACCGCTGCAGTGAGTGAAGTGGTGCGTCGCGCACCAAGAGCGGGCGCGCCGCAAGGTTCCGGGCGCACCGGCGCGGCGCTAGAATGCGGCCTTGACCCGGGTGACAAGCCTGGCGATGCGCCGGGCGTGAATTTGCACCATTACAAGACAAGATCATGACGTACTGTGTAGCCATGCGGCTGGACACCGGGCTGGTGTTCCTTTCCGACTCCCGCACCAATGCCGGCGTCGACGCGATCTCGACCGCGCGCAAGATGACCGTGTTCGAGGAGCCGGGCGATCGCGTGATGGTCTTGCTGAGCGCAGGCAACCTGGCGATCAGCCAGGCGGTGCGCCAGATCCTGGCGGAGGGCCGTGACGAGAAGCGCTCGCTGTGGACGGCGCGCGATATGTTCGAGGCCGCCGCCATCGTCGGCGACGCAGTGCGCCAGGTGCACAAGCACGACGCCCATGCGCTGCGCGAGGCCGGCATCGAATTCAATGTGAGCCTGATCTTCGGCGGCCAGATCCGCGGCGAACGCGTGCGCCTGTTCCATGTGTACGCCGCCGGGAATTTCGTCGAGGCCACGCCCGAGAACTGCTATTTCCAGATCGGCGAGGCCAAGTATGGCAAGCCCATCATCGATCGCGTGGTGGAGCCGACGCTGCCGCTGGGCGAAGCCGCCAAGTGCGCGCTGATCTCGATGGACTCCACGCTGAAGTCGAATATCTCGGTGGGCCTGCCGTTGGACCTGCTGGTCTACGAGGGCGATTCGCTGCGCGTGACCCGCTTCGTCAATATCGACGAGAAGAACGCCTACTTCCGCATGATCCGCGATACCTGGGGGCAGCGCCTGCGCCAGGTCTTCGGCGAGATCAACGATCCCGAGTGGGATGCCGACGCGCCGGCCGAGTTTCCGCTGGCGCGCCAGAGCGCCGGCGACCGCTGGGGCCAGCCGGTGCGCGCCACGCGCGAACGTGCCGGCACGCAGGACTGAGGGCGCACGGCGAATACCCCGATGCGCGACATCCTGCATTTTTCCCATGCCAACGGCTTCCCGGTCAGCACCTACCGCAAGCTGTTTGGAACGCTGGAAGACGATTTCGAGATCCGCGCCGTGGACCGTTATGGCCACGACCCGAAATTCCCCGTCACGCGCGAGTGGCCGCACCTGGTCGATGAACTGCTGGCTTCGATCGAGCAGAAGTACCGCGAGCCGGTATGGCTGGTGGGACATTCGCTTGGCGGTTTCCTGTCGCTGATGGCCGCGCTGCGCCGTCCGCAGTGGGTACGCGGCGTGGTGATGCTGGATTCGCCCGTGATTGCCGGGTGGCGCGCCGCCTTGCTCAAGGCCGGCCAGCGCTTCGGCCTGGATGAGCGGCCCAGCCCGGCTGCCGCGACCCGGCGCCGCCGCACGCACTGGCCGGATGCCGAGGCGGTGTGGGAGCACTTTCGCGCCAAGCCTGTGTTTGCGTCGTGGGACGAGGAGGTGTTGCGCGACTATGCGATGCATGGCACGGAGCCGACCGGCAACGACGCCGAGCGCCGCCTGCGTTTCGAGCGCGAGATCGAGTACCAGATCTATCGCACGCTGCCCACCAGCCTGGGCGCGCGCGTGGCGCGCGGGGCGCCGGTGCCGGTCAGCTTTGTCGCCGGCACGCGTTCGCGCGAAGTGCGGCAATGCGGGCTCGGCGCCACGCGCAAGCTGGTGGGCGAGCGTCTGCGCTTTATCGAGGGCGGGCATCTGTATCCGATGGAGCGGCCCGGGCAGACCGCCGGGCTGATCCGCGATCTGGTCGGGCAAATGCGGTGCGATGGCGCCGCGAGCGCGCGTCCGTAGCCGGGGCAGGACGGGCGGCGGCGGGGGGGGGGCGGGCGCGAAGCGGCGAATGCGTCTCCGCGGCTGCCGGGCAAGGCGACTTGTCGCAAATGCGGCGCTGCAGCAGGCGGCCTCTCATGTATAATCCCGATTTCCCCGGCAAGCTCGGTTTATGACCAAATTCGTCTTCGTCACCGGTGGTGTCGTCTCTTCTCTCGGCAAGGGCATCGCTGCTGCTTCGCTCGCGGCCATTCTCGAGTCGCGCGGCCTCAAAGTCACCCTCCTCAAGCTAGATCCCTACATCAACGTCGATCCCGGCACGATGAGCCCCTTCCAGCATGGCGAAGTGTTCGTCACGGAAGATGGTGCGGAAACCGACCTCGATCTCGGCCACTATGAGCGCTTCGTCTCGGCCAAGATGCGCAAGTCGAACAACTTCACCACGGGCCAGATCTACGAGTCGGTGATCCGCAAGGAACGCCGCGGCGAGTACCTCGGCAAGACGGTGCAGGTGATCCCGCATATCACCAACGAGATCCAGGCCTTCATCGAGCGCGGCGCGGCTGCGTCGCACGGTGGCAAGGCGGACGTCGCACTGGTGGAGATCGGTGGCACGGTGGGCGACATCGAGTCGCTGCCCTTCCTGGAAGCCGCGCGCCAGATGAGCCTGCGCATGGGCCGCAACCATGCGGCCTTCGTGCACCTGACGCTGGTGCCGTTCATTGCCAGCGCCGGCGAGCTCAAGACCAAGCCGACCCAGCACTCGGTGCAGAAGCTGCGTGAAATCGGCATCTCGCCGACCGCGCTGCTGTGCCGCGCCGACCGCCCGATTCCGGACGAAGAGCGCGCCAAGATTTCGCTGTTCTCCAATATCCCGCAAGAAGCCGTGATCTCGGTGTGGGACGTGGACAGCATCTACAAGATCCCGCAGATGCTCAACGAGCAAGGCCTCGACCGCCTGATCTGCGAGGAACTGCGTATCGATCCGAAGCCGGCCGATCTCTCCATGTGGCAGCGCCTGGTCAATGCCCAGGAAAATCCGCAGCACGAGGTCACCATCGGCATGGTGGGCAAGTATGTCGACCTGACCGAATCCTACAAGTCGCTGATCGAAGCGCTGCGCCACGCCGGCATGCACACCGCCACCCGCGTGAACATCGAGTACATCGATTCGGAAGAACTTGAATCGGGCCACCTTGAAGTGCTCAAGCCGCTGGACGCCATCCTGGTCCCGGGCGGCTTCGGCAAGCGCGGCACGGAAGGCAAGATCCGCGCTATCCAGTACGCTCGCGAGAACAAGGTGCCGTACCTGGGCATCTGCCTGGGCATGCAGCTGGCCGTGATCGAGTTCGCCCGCCACGTGGCGGCGATGGCCGATGCCAACTCGACCGAGTTCAACCTGGAAACCGAACATCCGGTGGTCGCGCTGATCACCGAGTGGGTCGATCGCGAAGGCAAGGTCGAGCAGCGCTCCGCCGAGTCCGACCTGGGCGGCACCATGCGCCTTGGCGCGCAACGCGTGCCAGTCAAGGCCGAGACCAAGGCAAGCCAGATCTATGGCGCCGAAGTCAACGAGCGCCATCGCCATCGCTACGAAGTCAACAATCACTACGTGCCGACGCTGGAAAAGGCGGGCATGGTGATCTCGGCCCGTACGCCGACCGAAGACCTGCCCGAGATGATGGAACTGCCGGAAAGCCTGCACCCGTGGTTCGTGGGCGTGCAGTTCCACCCGGAATTCACCTCCACCCCGCGCGATGGCCATCCGCTGTTCAAGGCCTACGTGGAAGCGGCGCTGGCCAGCCAGCAGAGCAAGGCGGGCTAAGCCCCGGCACCGCAAGCAGGAGATTAGTGATGAAACTCTGTGGATTTGACGTCGGCCTGGACCGGCCCTTCTTCCTGATCGCCGGTCCGTGCGTGATCGAGTCCGAGCAGATGGCGCTGGATACGGCCGGTGAGCTCAAGGCGATCACGAGCGAGCTCGGCATCCCCTTTATCTACAAGTCCTCGTTCGACAAGGCCAACCGCTCGTCGGGCCGGACCTTCCGCGGCCTGGGCATGGAGAAGGGGCTCGAGATCCTCGCCACCGTCAAGCGCGAGATCGGCGTGCCGGTGCTGACCGACATCCACGAGATCGACGAGGTCAAGCCGGTGGCGGCTGTGGTCGACGTGCTGCAGACGCCGGCCTTCCTGTGCCGCCAGACCGACTTCATCCGTGCCTGCGCGCAGAGCGGCCGCCCCGTCAATATCAAGAAGGGGCAGTTCCTCGCGCCGCATGACATGAAGAATGTCATCGACAAGGCGCGTGATGCCGCGCGCGAGGCCGGGCTGCCGGAAGACAGCTTCATGGCCTGCGAACGCGGCGTTTCCTTCGGCTACAACAACCTGGTCTCGGACATGCGCTCGCTGGCGATCATGCGCGAGACCGGCGCGCCGGTGGTGTTCGACGCCACCCACTCGGTGCAGCTGCCGGGCGGCCAGGGCACCAGCTCGGGCGGCCAGCGCGAGTTCGTGCCGGTGCTGTCGCGCGCGGCCGTGGCGACGGGTGTTGCGGGCCTGTTCATGGAAACGCATCCGGACCCGAGCAAGGCCATGTCGGATGGCCCCAACGCCGTGCCGCTGTCGCGCATGAAGGAACTGCTGTCGGTGCTCAAGGATCTCGATACGCTGGTCAAGCGCTCGGGCTTCCTCGAAGACAATTTCGGCTGGCCGGCGGCTTGCGCCTGAGCTTGCCGTGCCACCGCGATCATGGCCGTCATCAGGCGGCCATGATCAGCCAAGTAGAATCAACATCATAAGAACACACGGAGATACGCCATGGCCAGCGGCTATATCATTGCCCACGTCGATGTCACCGATCCCCAGCAGTATGAAGAGTACAAAGTGCTCTCCAGCCATGCCATGAAGGTGCATGGCGCCGAGGTACTGGTGCGCGGCGGCAAGACCGAGAAGCTGGAGGGCGACTGGGCCCCGACGCGCGTGGTCGTGCTGAAGTTTCCCAGCTATGACGCGGCAAAGTCGTTTCACGACAGCGAGGAATACCGCGCCGCGCGCAAGTCGCGCGAGCACGCCGCGCGCATGAACATGATCGTGGTGGAAGGCGCTTAAGCGTTGTTCGGCGTTAGTCAGCGTTAGTCAGCTTCATTCAGTCAGCGGTAGTCCAGGGCATGGCGCCCGTGTAGTAAGAAGTCATCAAGCATCAACAGTCCAAGAGGAATCCATGAGTGCAATCGTAGATATCATCGGTCGCGAAGTTCTCGACTCGCGCGGTAACCCGACGGTCGAGTGCGACGTCCTGCTCGAATCCGGCGTGATGGGCCGCGCGGCAGTGCCGTCGGGCGCATCCACCGGCTCGCGCGAAGCCATCGAGCTGCGTGACGGCGACAAGTCGCGCTACCTCGGCAAGGGCGTGCTGAAGGCGGTCGAGCATATCAATACCGAAATCTCCGAAGCCATCATGGGGCTGGACGCTTCCGAGCAAGCGTTCCTGGACCGCACCCTGATCGACCTCGACGGCACCGACAACAAGGCCCGCCTGGGCGCCAACGCCACGCTGGCCGTGTCGATGGCCGTGGCGCGCGCCGCTGCCGAAGAAGCCGGCCTGCCGCTGTACCGCTACTTCGGTGGTTCGGGCGCCATGCAGATGCCCGTGCCGATGATGAACATCGTCAACGGTGGCGCGCACGCCAACAACAGCCTGGACATCCAGGAATTCATGATCATGCCGGTGTCGCAGACGAGCTTCCGTGAAGCCCTGCGTTGCGGCGCTGAAGTGTTCCACGCACTGAAGAAGATCCTGTCCGACAAGGGCATGTCCACGGCGGTTGGCGACGAGGGCGGCTTTGCCCCCAACTTCGCTTCCAACGAAGAGTGCCTGAACACCATCCTCCTGGCCATCGAGAAGGCCGGCTACCGCGCTGGCGAGGACGTGCTGCTGGCGCTGGACTGCGCGGCGACTGAGTTCTATCACGAAGCCGAAGGCCAGTACCACCTGGACGGCGAAGGCCTGAAGCTGACTTCGACCCAGTTCGCCGACTACCTGGCCAACCTGTGCGACAAGTTCCCGATCGTGTCGATCGAGGACGGCATGGGTGAAGGCGACTGGGACGGCTGGAAGGTGCTGACCGACAAGCTGGGCAAGCGCGTGCAGCTGGTGGGCGACGACCTGTTCGTCACCAACACCAAGATCCTGAAGGAAGGCATCGAGAAGGGTATCGGCAATTCGATCCTGATCAAGATCAACCAGATCGGCACCCTGACCGAAACCTTCGCCGCCATCGAAATGGCCAAGCGCGCCGGCTACACGGCCGTGATCTCGCACCGTTCGGGCGAGACCGAGGACAGCACCATCGCCGATATCGCGGTGGGCACCAACGCCGGCCAGATCAAGACCGGCTCGCTGTCGCGTTCGGACCGTATCTCGAAGTACAACCAGCTGCTGCGCATCGAGGAAGATCTCGGTGATATCGCCAGCTACCCGGGCAAGAGCGCATTCTACAATCTGCGCTAAGCTCGTGTCCTGCGCCGGCCGCGCTCAATGCCGCGGCCGGCGCAGGACGCAACTCCCTTTTTTTGCTTAAGCGCCAGAACCCATGCGCCTG